>JAYNJA010000303.1:0-3402 GCA_038109705.1 Thalassolituus sp.
ATTCGCGCGACCCGACCAACAGCAAGCTGTTCCGTAACGTATTTAAGCAAGGTGACTGCTGGTTTAACACCGGTGACCTGGTAAACAATCAGGGCTTCAAGCACGTATCCTTTGCCGACCGCTTAGGTGACACCTTCCGCTGGAAAGGCGAAAACGTTGCTACCACCGAAGTTGAATCCATCCTGATGGAACTGCCAAGCGTCGAGCACGCTGTTGTGTATGGCGTACAGATCCCGCACACCGATGGTCGTGCAGGTATGGCAACCATTACGCCAGCCAATGGCCTGGACAACTTCGACTGGGAAGAACTGACTGCCCACGTACGCGAGAAAATGCCTGCTTACGAGATTCCGGTATTTATCCGCGTTCGCGAACAGCAGGAAGTGACCGGCACGTTCAAATACCGCAAGGTAGAACTGAAAGAAGAAGCCTATCACCTCGACAAGGTGGGCGATGAGCCTATCTACGTACTGGCGGGCAAAGACGCCATCTACAAAGAGCTGGATAAAGACACCGAAGCCAAGATCGACGCTGGCGATATCTCTCTTTAAGAGGCTCTCTAAGAGTCGCTCAAGGTCTGACTCAAAGACATAGCCACGATACAAACATTCCGCCAGTGCAGCCAAAACTGCACTGGCGGAATGCCATCTGAACTGTGATCCCCTGCCCCTTGTGGCAGACCTTGTGGTAGAATTCGCCGCTTTCCTGAAAGACTCCCGATTAAAGGACTCAGACATGACCGTACCTGTCGGAATTATTATGGGCTCGAAGAGCGACTGGCCAACCATGAAGCATGCCGCTGACATGCTGGACCAGCTCGGCGTAGCCTACGAAGTTAAAGTGGTATCCGCGCACCGTACGCCTGATCTGCTGTTTGATTATGCTAAGAGCGCCCACGAACGCGGCCTCAAAGTGATTATTGCTGGCGCTGGCGGTGCAGCTCACCTGCCGGGCATGGCAGCATCACAGACCTCACTGCCGGTACTGGGTGTACCAGTGAAGTCCCGTGCTCTTAATGGCATCGACTCCCTGCTCTCTATCGCCCAGATGCCTGGTGGCGTTGCGGTAGGTACCCTGGCTATTGGCGACGCTGGCGCGAAAAACGCTGGCCTGCTGGCTGCGCAGATTCTGGCAACCTCAGATGCCGAACTGATGAAGCGCGTCGACAACTTCCGTGAAACACAGAAAAACACGGTACTGTCACAGCCAGACCCACGAATCGAAGATTAACTCCAGCCTGCACGGAAACACTGATGAAAGTAGGTATTTTAGGTAACGGTCAGCTTGGCCAGATGTGTGAAGACAGCATCCGCGATCTGACTGACATTGAGGTATCACTGTACGACCTGCGTGCGCACAGCGATGAAGCACTCGCCGAATTTATCGCCTCTGTCGATATTCTCTCGTACGAGACCGAGAACATTCCGGCCCACATCGTAACCTTGCTCGAGCCACACGCCGACAAGCTTTACCCTGGCCTCAATGCCCTCAAAACCTTCCAGAATCGCCTGCTGGAAAAGAATGCCCTGCGTAACGCCGGCATTGCTACCGCAGACTTCCGTGCCGTGAACTCCCTTGAAGACGTTCACACCGCTGTGAAAGAACTTGGCCTGCCAATCGTGATGAAAACCACGACCGAAGGCTACGACGGCAAAGGCCAGTTCGTACTGCGCTCACCAGAAGACGCAGAGCCGGCATGGGAAACCATTGGCAACCGCGAACTGATCGCCGAAGCCTTTGTACCTTTCCTGCGTGAAACCTCCGTAATTGCCAGCCGCGACCGCGCCGGCAACATCGTCGTTTTCCCAATGACCGAGAACGTACACCACGAAGGCATCCTGCGTTACAGCCTCTACCCGGCTCCGGCACTGTCACAAGACAAAGCCCAACTGGCAGAAAAATATATCCGCCAACTGGCAGACAGCCTCGACTACGTGGGTACCATCACCCTCGAACTGTTCGAAACCGAAGACGGCTTAGTCGGCAACGAAGTAGCACCACGCGTACACAACTCTGGCCACTGGTCAATTGAAGGCACCGAAGCCTCACAGTTCCGCAACCACATGCTGGCCATTACAGGTGCAGCACTGGGTAGCACCGAGCCGAAATTCGCTTCAGTCGCTATGCTCAACGTCATCAGCGACGAGACCCCGGCCGAAAAAGCCGAAAGCATCGCCAACGCTCACCGTCACTCATACGGCAAAGAAGCCCGCCCAGCGCGCAAACTTGGCCACGTGACCGTAACTGGCAACACCGATACCGAGCGCGACGCCACAGTAAACGAACTCATTGACCTGATGCCAGCAGGCATCTGGCCGCCTAAGCACTAAAAAGCAGAAGGAAGGCGAACCAATGGCAAAGTCACTTCAGGATCAGCTGCTTGGCCTCGGATTAACCGACGCCAAGAAGCAGAAAAAGAACGACAAAGAAAAGAAGCGCCAGGAACACCTGAAGCGTACCGGGCAGGAAAACACCACCGAAGAATCGCGTGAAAAAGCCGAGCAGGCGCGCAAAGAAAAAGCCGCCCGCGACAAAGAGCTGAACAAGCAACGCGACGCCGAAGCCCAGAAAAAGGCTGTAAAGGCGCAGATTCAGCAGATTGTTGATAACAACAAAATCGAATCGCAGCACGCAGACGTGAAATACCAGTTTGTCGATGGCAAAAAAGTAAAAGGCATCCACGTTGACCAGGCCGTCTTCGACCGCCTGTCAAAAGGCCAACTGGCAATCATCGCGCACCGCAACAGCTACGCCGTGATACCAGTGCCACTTGCGGATAAAATCCGCGCCCGCGACGAACTGCACTTGATTGTTATTGCTGACCAGACCGATGGCCAGCTGGATGAAGATGATCCGTATGCGGCGTATCAGATCCCTGATGATCTGATGTGGTAACCCCCCTTCAGGCAGCTTCACTCCGAGATGCCAGACCACCTCCAATAGATCCCTATTGGAGGTTAATACCCAAGTAAATTGGGGCAAGGATTAATATTTAAGGAAAAAAATTTCGATGTTTAAAAAACTTCTGATTCCTACAGCACTCGTTTTAGTTTCGATTCCGCAAACCCACGCAGAAACCGCCCAAATCCAGGTTGCAGAGAGAAATTGCACTCAAAGCACGTCAAGTAATCTCAACCAAACACTTGGTTCGAGATGGAGTGGTGTCACCACTGAAGGCGTATCGAACAATACTCGAGGAAACCTAAGTGACAGCCTCTGTACAGCAACTGACGTACAAACCTGGATAACCAATCTACAGGCATCGTGTACCACGTATTTCGATATAATCTCGATCACGCCTCTAACCAAAGGGCATGCGGAGATTAGTTACTATACGAATATTTCAGGTACAAACGACTACGATAGCCGTTCAGCTGGCTTCGGGTATAGCTACACTGATCG
>JAYNJA010000304.1:0-2088 GCA_038109705.1 Thalassolituus sp.
GCTGGGAAGTCTGGCTGAACGGCATGGAAGTGACTCAGTTCACTTACTTCCAGCAGGTGGGCGGCCTTGAGTGCTTCCCTGTCACCGGTGAAATCACCTACGGTCTTGAGCGTATCGCCATGTACCTGCAGGAAGTGAACTCCGTATACGATCTGGTCTGGACCTACGGCCCGGACGGCAAAGCCGTGACCTATGGCGACGTATTCCACCAGAACGAAGTCGAGCAGTCTGCGTACAACTTCGAACACGCTGACGTGGACTTCCTGTTCACCGCGTTCAACCAGTACGAAAAAGACGCCCTGCGCTTAATCGAAGCGAACCTGCCTCTGCCTGCGTATGAGCAGGTACTCAAGGCCTCTCACACCTTTAACCTGCTGGATGCCCGTGGCGCTATCTCCGTGACCGAGCGTCAGGGTTATATCCTCCGCGTCCGTACCCTGGCTCGTGCAGTAGCTCAGGCGTACTTCGACAGCCGTGCTGAAAAAGGCTTCCCACTGGCGGAAGAAGCCAACCGTGCCGATGTACTCGCACGTTATGAAGCACAGAAGGCTGAGCGCGAAGCCAAAGAAGCGGCTGCTGAGGAGAAGAAGTAATGTCTACGAAAGATTTTCTGGTCGAATTGGGTACCGAAGAGCTGCCGCCGAAGGCACTGAAAACCCTGTCTGACGCCTTTACCTCGGGTATTACCCAAGGCCTGACCGATGCTGCTCTGGGCTTTGGTGACGTAGTCGCCTTTGCTGCACCACGTCGCCTCGCGGTACGTATTGCTGGCCTCGAAACCCAGCAGGCGGATCAGGAAGAAACCCTGTACGGCCCACCAGCCAAGATCGCTTTCGACGCCGATGGTAAGCCAACGAAAGCTGCTGAAGGCTTTGCTTCCCGTGCTGGCGCGAGCGCTGCTGACCTGCAGACCGCACCGGATTCGCACGGCAAAAACGCTGGCAAGCTGATGATTCAGCGCACTATTAAGGGTAAGCAGACCGCTGAACTGTTGGGCGATATCGTTCAGACCAGCCTCGACAAGCTGCCGATTCCTAAGCGTATGCGCTGGGGTGCGTCACGCGTTGAATTCGTACGTCCGGTTCAGTGGCTGCTGATGCTGCTGGGCGATGACGTAGTAGACGCCGAAGTGCTGGGCCTGAAAGCCGGCAACACCACGCGCGGTCACCGCTTCCACTCAACCGGCGAAATCACCATTGCCTCTCCGGGTGAGTACGAAAGCAAACTGCGCGAAGCCTACGTTATGGCTGATTTCGCAGAGCGTTCTGCACTGATCAAAGAACAGGTTACCGCTGAAGGCGTAAAGCTGGGTGGCGAAGCCGTGATCGACGACGACCTGCTAGACGAAGTGACCGCACTGAACGAGTGGCCGGTAGCACTGGCTGGCTCCTTCGACGAAGACTTCCTGCGCGTACCGCCAGAAGCACTGGTGTCTTCTATGAAAGAACACCAGAAGTACTTCCACGTAATGAAAGATGGCAAACTGCTGCCTAACTTCATCACCGTATCGAACATCGAATCGAAAGATCCGGCACAGGTAATTTCAGGTAACGAGAAAGTAATCCGCCCACGTCTGGCCGATGCTGCCTTCTTCTGGGATACCGACCGTAAGCAGAAACTGGAAAGCCGTTTCGAGAAGCTCGAAAACGTGGTCTGGGTAAACAAACTCGGTTCGGTAGCCGATAAAGCCCGTCGTATTGGCGCACTGGCCTCCCGCATCGCTGGCGAAACCGGTGGCGACAAGGCGCTGGTTGAGCGCGCAGCCCAGCTGTGTAAGAACGATCTCGTTTCTAACATGGTGTTCGAATTCACCGACCTGCAGGGTCTGGCCGGTAAATACTACGCCGAGCACGATGGTGAACACGCCGATGTGGCCGCCGCCATGGTTGAACAGTACATGCCTGCGTTTGCCGGTGATGAGCTGCCTGCAACACAGACCGGTACTCTGATTGCACTGGCCGACCGTCTCGACAGCCTTGTTGGTCTGTTTGGTCTGGGTCAGATCCCAACCGGTTCTAAAGATCCTTTTGCTTTAAGAAGGGCGTCTCTGGGTGTGCTGCGTATTCTGGTTGAGAAAGAGATCAACAT
>JAYNJA010000304.1:2098-3330 GCA_038109705.1 Thalassolituus sp.
GGGCAAACGGCTCCAAAAGCCGACACCAAAGCCACCCTGATCGAATACATGCTGGATCGCTTCAGCGCCTGGTATGCAGATGAAAACATCCCGACTGGCGTATTCCAGGCCGTACGTGCTCTGGGCGTGACGAATGCACTGGATGTGAACCGTCGTGTGAAAGCCGTGTTCGAATTCAGCAAACTCGATGCTGCCGAATCACTGGCTGCCGCGAACAAGCGTGTATCCAACATCCTCGCCAAGAACGGCGGCGATGCCGTCACTGCAGACGTAAACAACACTCTGCTGGCACAGGCTGAAGAAAAAGCACTGGCTGAACAGGTTGCTGCTAAACAGGCTGCCGTTGCCCCGCTGATGGCCGCTGGCGACTACAGCGCAGCCCTGACCGAACTGGCTGGCCTGCGTGAATCAGTCGATGCCTTCTTCGACAACGTCATGGTGATGGCCGACGACGAAGCCGTGAAAAACAACCGTCTTGCACTGCTGAAGCAGCTGCAGGGGCTGTTTATCGGGATTGCAGATATTTCGGTGCTGTAACTAACAAACCTTTATTTTACTGACCAGAACGGGCAGCTGACTCAGCTGCCCGTTTTGGGTTCTTTGACCCTTAGAGATGGAACCTCTCCATGAAGTCCTTAAATCCAGCAGCTATTCAGGCTACTCTGCTCCTCAGCTCAATGTTATTTGCCTCCGTTCATGTAAGCGCTGTTGAGTCACAAACAAGAATTGAAACCTCCCTTCCATCAATTTACACGCCGTATGACGACGCTGTTATTGCACCGGGGTTAGTAGAGTTCGAAGGATCTGCACCCGACGCCTGGGCATACGGAGAGTGGCTGGCAGATGGCATGACAGAGTACCAAGCAATTAACGATGGCGAGCGTCATGAATGGATCGTTTTCGAACGTGACGACAATCTGATCTTACTGGGCGGCAAAGAATCTAATTTACACCACGTAGAAAGTACCGCTGAGACATTCTATATAGAGCCGCCGGTTGAGTTCAGTATCGACGGTAAAGCCATCGACCAGATTGCGATTCATACTAGCGGTTATGTTGAACTCAGTTCTGTGACTGACGGCATTATGGGGGCTGCGATAGTAGAGCCGGACCTGGTCGGTCAGCGCGCGAATAGCAATGAATACAACTTCATATCTGTACGCACAATCGGTACAGATATCCTTATCACCTTTGAGTTCGAAAGCTACGAAAATAACACAACGAGCTGGAGC
>JAYNJA010000305.1:0-1767 GCA_038109705.1 Thalassolituus sp.
ATGCTCGATTTAGCGTCTTTGGAGTCTCGGAAAATGGCGAGGAGATTCCTTGGGATGAATTAGACGACACTAATCATCCAGAACACCCTGAATGGGCAACCTGGGACACTACAGAGGATATTTGGAACAAGTGGGGCATCCTGGATGAACGTCTGAAAACGCTAGCTGGTAGCGACAATGGCAAGATCTACATTATGGATCGTGACAACGACGACTATACAGCGGCCATCACGGGCGTTTCGTCGGCAGACCCATGTGTAGTCACGGTAGCCTCTCACGGCTTCGCAGCGGGCGATTATGTGACAATTTCAGGTGTTGTAGGTATAGTGGACGATGATGGCAATAACCTGATCAATAACTTCGATCCAACTAGCCCGTCCGATACGTTTACTCCATGGCTCGTAACTAGTGTAACCTCCACTACCATCACGCTCAACCGAGACACGAGTAACACCACGGCATGGACGAGCGGAGGGCTTATATCAAAGCCCATAGAGTTCAGGGCTAAAACAGTACCCTTTAACCCCTATCGTGACCAGGGGAGAAAGGTTTATGTAAATCACGTTGAATTCCTGGTAGATACCAATGGGGGCGCTCTCACAGTCGATTTTTACGCCGATGACGAGATCGCCCCGTTTAAACAGGGTATCATCGCTCTAACGGATAATACAGATAAACGCAGGCAATGGCTGACTGTAAGCGTCAACAATGAGGCTGACTTCTTCACCATGAGAATGAGGCAGCTATCTCCAGCACTCAATCTGAAAATCACTAGCATCCGCATTCATGCTGAAGAAGGAGGTTATACCAGTGCCTGATCTGCCAGAGACCTTTAACTTCGGTGATCGATCAAACGTCACTCCCGAGAAGCTGCTTCAGATTCTTGAAGACATGTACGAGCAGCTAGCGTCGGAGATTAATCAAAAACCTAATGTATATTACGCTACAGACGGAACGAATCCGCGAAATGGAAACTCGGAAGACACTCATGTGAAAAACGGCGACTTCAACGTCAATACCACCTCACGAGCAGTTGAAGTGGCTACACGAGACGAGACGACCGGAGCTGTGTTTTGGGATTCAATAAAATGAGGTATTTATGAGCGCTTTTCTACCATTATTCAACGCAGCCATAGGTGGAATCGCCGGTGCTGCTTCTGGAAACAAGGTAACCCCCGACCAACAGAGAAGGCAGCGGATTCTAGACGAACTGGTACGCTCTTTAACTGGAGAAGGCGGATCGTTTGACGACTTGTTTAGATTAGATGATGAGGCCTTCCAACGGTCATTCGTAGATCCCGCGAAACAACTATTTAGGGATCAAATAGCGCCGGAAATCCAGCAATCGTTCATAGCCTCTGGTCAGCAGCGTGGAACAGGACTAGATGACCAACTTACCCGTGCTGGTGTCGATTTGGATCAGATCCTCAATCAGCAGTTCGCTCAGATGCAAGAAAACGCAATGGAACGTAAATTAAGAGCACTTGGGTTGGCTGCACAAGGAGAATCAGGAGTTCCAGCTTCAGAAAGTGCCTTTGAAAGGTTTTTGAAGGGAGCAGCTGGATCACTAACAAGCTCAAGCAGCGGTGACCAATTCGGTGAAGTATTTAGCAATCTATTTAGTGGTCGCTCTTCATCCACAGCAAGCGGTAGAAATCCGAGCGTCAGTACAAACGTCAGTGTCAGAAGAGGAGCTAGACGATGACAAGTCCAAGCGCATTTGAAATAGGAGCCGCCGCTTCAGAAAGATTCGGACAGGGATTTACT
>JAYNJA010000305.1:1777-3325 GCA_038109705.1 Thalassolituus sp.
GCTCTAGATGCTATCCTTAGCAGAGCAATGTCCTCTAAGGATCCAGAGGCCTTGAATGCTACAATCGGTGATATACTTCGTAAAGTCTCTCCAGAGCGACAACAAGCCGCCCTGAACGTCATTCAACAGCGTAGACAGGAAATAACAGAAAGAAAACAGGCGGAATTGTTTGCTAAAGCAGCAAGCGGCCAAGCGACAAAGGAAGAACTCCAACAACTCGATCCTAAGTATGCCGTTGAATTGGAGAAGGTTAGAGCTAGTGCTTCAACCGCTGGTGGTATCACGGCAAAACCCGTTCCTTCTGAAATTGTCAAAGAAATGGACAGGGTAATTAAAGAAAATCCAAACGCGACCGCCGAGGAACTGGGTATTAAATTCGCTGAGGCGCAAGTGCCGCCCATTTACTATAATAACTTCCTGGAAAGTCGCAGACAAGCGGAAGCTGCCGATAAGAAAACCGAGTCGGACAGAAATAAACTTAATAGACAAGAAACGCGTCCATTTAAAGAAGATATTATAAAACGAGGGCAAGCCGCTGAGGAAGGTATTAGAAATAAAAAGGCGTTAGAGGAAATTATTGATAAAGGAAATCTCGACGATCCAACATTCGCCGTTATTGCAGAAGCCATTCCGTTCGGCTTGGGTCAACGGCTTCTCAGTACAGATACTGTCACATATAAGGCGGCTTTGGTTGAGGAATTTGTCGATCTGCAAAAAATCTTTAAGGGTCAGACACGCACCGCTGAACTTAACATCCTGCAAAAGAAACTCGCGGACACTTATTTAACGGACGAACAAAAGAAAGCCATTCTCAAAACGCGAATTACTGCCCTGCAAACAGATATAATTAGGAGGGACGCGGCTAGACAGGTTAATCCAAACCTCGACCTTTTTGCGTTTGAGGAACAGGTATCTAAACTCGCTGATAAGCGAATGGCAGAACTGGCAAACGAAGTTATTGATAAGAACAAAGCAATCATCGATGAAGCTGAAAGGAAAAAACAACGTCCGCTAGATCCTGATAATCCCGAAGATCTTCAGATTATACAACAGATTTACAAAGAAGCAGGTGGAGATAAGAAGAGAGCGATAGCAATAGCAGAATCAAAAGGTTACAAGGTGAGACTGTAATTATGCCAGAAACGCGTAGTGTGTTTGACAACCTGCAATTTGAATTCATCGATAGTGGGGAGCCGAACGAAGGGTTTGAGGTCGATATCAAACATGAAGCAAGCGTGTTTGATGCTCTGGTGCCTGAAGATGTGGATTCAACCCTACAATCGTGGCTAAGAAGCGCCTATCAGATCCCTGCCGGGGCCGCAAAAAAGTTCACGTTTCCTCTTGATCTGGTACAGATGCTCAGTCATGTTGGTGATCCAGAAACACTAGCCGATTTACGTCATGACGCTATTTTATCTGGCGAAGAATTCAATGAGGAAGCTTTTCAAAAAGGTTTCGATGAAGCAGCTCAACTGGTTGATAAGTACTTTCCGACTCAAGAAAACCTTGAGAAACTTATCGAGGAGCAAACAGGTCTCCCACTACAGC
>JAYNJA010000306.1:0-3306 GCA_038109705.1 Thalassolituus sp.
AAGATTGATTATCCAAAACCTGACGGCAAGCTGAGCTTTGCCAAGCTCGACTCCGTGTTTATCGGCAACGTTAACCACGCTGAAGACCAGCCATGCCACCTGAAGCTGAAAGATGACTCGATCCCACTGAGCCAGAATCTACCAATGTATGACGAGCCTGCGCAGCGCTACTGCCCTGCCGGTGTATACGAAATTGTTGAGGACGAAAACGGCCAGCGCTTCCAGATCAACTCTCAGAACTGTGTTCACTGTAAGACCTGTGACATCAAGGATCCTGCACAGAACATCACCTGGGTAACCCCTGAAGGCACTGGCGGTCCGAACTACCCGAACATGTAACAACGTCTAATCAGACAGCAGAAAGGAGCCGAAAGGCTCCTTTTTTTGACCATAAATCAGTGATGACACGCTTCAGAGGCAATAAAAAACCCGCCGAAGCGGGTTTTCATCGCAACATGCGAGCGATTAGTGACCAGATACTACAAACGATAAGCCACGAAGACTCAGGTCGTCGATAAATACCGAGCCCATCATGTCACCACCAACCGACAGCTTGGCAATATCAATATCAAAAATATTGTAGTTTGGAAGTCTGGTTCTCAGGTCAAAAAGAACGCCATCTTCAACGGCATCTGCATCCATTCGGACATCCAATCCAAACACGCGCGATTCCGGCGAAGGATTCAGGCCCTCTTCTATGAAAATAGAGTAGTTAGGGCCAGCTACAACCATATCCTCAATGACGATACCAAAACCTGACGACATATCGATATCCATGTCATCAATGCCAACCGACGTGACAAAGCGGATATCGTTAGTTGGGCCATCAATAAGCATCTGCAGAGACAGCGCGCCACCGTAAATACTCACTGAATCAACAAGTACGTGACGCGTATCCGGAGTAGCACCTTCAAGAGCAACCGCTCCCGTTGTTACCAGGAAATCAACAATACCAATACCGCCGGTACCTGATACTGGACTACCGATGATATTAAGATCACCGTCTGATCCCAGATCCACAGAGAACTTGAGGCCATCGAGCCTGGAAGTGTTATTAGGTCCTGGCTGACCAAGCAGCTTTGAACGACCAACCCCACCACCAATGAAAATATCTTCAACGACGAGGCTACCACCATCACCATCACCATTTTCTGCGGTGTCAGTGTAACGGATTTCACCAATATTAACCGCCACATCGAGCTCGATATCGACGCCGGCCTGACCTGTTACGCTGTGCAGTTCAAACTCTGACATTGGAGTCAACTCTGCTTGAGCGCCATACGATGCTGCTGCCAAGCAACACGCTAGTACTGTTTTCTTCATGATAGGCGATCCATCAATTTTTATTTTAGTGTTTACGAGTTTACTCAGCGCGCAATTTGGGCGCAACCCGACCTTCTACAAAATACAGGGGTTACAGACACTTACAAGGCCTATCCGGACCCAAAAAGACTAAGTGGCACAGTTTGCCACATGCCTTTTCACTAAAACGGTAGGTTGAACCTGCACCCATAAGTATCAATCACGAGTGAATCTTCGTTGAGAACACCCTCCTCACAGAGCGAATAATATGCCTGACGCAAAAAACGGGCACGCATAAACCGGACATCCATCACCGGAAGATCAATGTCTCCCAGCGCTTCGAGGCGCAATGACGAGCTGCTATCGATCGCAACAAGGCGTCCATCAGAAATCAGCGCCTGAAGCCCCTCATCAACTCTCTGAACAGAAAGAACATGCAATGGCGCATCCTCAACCTGAATGCGCCATTTTTCAACCGGCGTAACCAGATAGTGGTCTTCGCCTTCTTTCTTCAAAATAGACGCAAACAGGCGGACCAGGCCTGAACGCTTAATTTCGCCACCCTCATGAATCCAGCGCCCGTCAGACTTGATCACAATGTCGATATCACCAGAACAATCCGGATTCCATTTTTCCAGCAGGTAGGACTTAGCGTCAGTATTAAGCCCAAACTGGGCAGCAAGCATTTCAGGCGTCATCAGAGCCCCCTCTGCCATTCCTGACGAAGACGAATTTCTCCTGGACGCTCAATTGCGGTATTAAGTTGACCAAGAAGGGCTGCCTTGTCCGCACCAAGAGTGCCTTTTAAGGGAAGATAATTCGATGCGTGATCGCTTCGGAAGACAGTATTGCTCAAATTCAGATTAGAGATAAAGGTGCGCAATTCAACAAACAACTCGTGCTGATCAGGCAATTGGTACTTATACCCTAGCGCCTCAAAGCCCGCCTCGACACGTTGAACACCAAGCGGATAGCTCACCACCAGAGTCGACAGGAACTCTGGCTGAGTCTCAGACATAAGGCGAGCGCTATTAATCGCATGCTGCTCACTCAGTGCCGTTCCACCCATGCCATTCAGTACCATCACTGACGAGGCTATCCCTGCATCTTTAAGCTTTAGCAAAGCATCGCGCGTGGACTCATAGGTCTCCCCCTTTGAGATCGCCTCCAGCACTTCGTCATCACCACTCTCGGCGCCAACATAACCAATGCCAAGTCCAAGCTCTGAGAGCAGCTTAAGCTCTTCGGTTGTCTTTTTTCTGATGTTTCGGGGCAGGCAGTAAGCGCCTACACGCTTCACCCAGGGTAGATGAGTTCTGATTTCAGTCAGGATGCTTTCAAGACGACGAGCTGGCAGAACAAATGCATCACCATCTGCCAGGAAGACCTTCTCAAAGCGCGGACCGATGGCGGCTGCCTTGCGAATTTCATCAAGCACTTCGGCTTCTGAGCGGGCGCGGAATTTCTTCTGCGGCTGCGTATACATGTCGCAAAAGGTACATTTATTCCAGGAGCAGCCATTCGTGACCTGAAAAATCATGGAGCGCCCTTCAGACGGCGGACGAAAAACCGGTTCTATGTATTCTGGAAACATATAAGTAGGAGACTTGGGAAAATTGGCACTGCGTACATGATATGGTGCCCGGAGCCGGAATTGAACCGGCACGACCATAAGGTCGGGAGATTTTAAATCTCCTGTGTCTACCAATTCCACCACCCGGGCCATTCGGGTCCTGATCAGCCTGACCAGAGGAACAGTGGAGGCGCGAGCCGGAGTCGAACCGGCCTACGTGGATTTGCAATCCAGTGCATAACCGCTTTGCTATCGCGCCTTAATCAGAGTTAATACTCTGGAATTCTTCATATCGGAGGATGATAAAAGAACAAAGCAGCAGACGCTGCCTACTCAACTATCCATTCCAGAGAGAGAATGGAGCGGGAAACGAGATTCGAACTCGCGACCCCAACCTTGGCAAGGTTGTGCTCTACCAACTGAGCTATTCC
>JAYNJA010000307.1:0-3289 GCA_038109705.1 Thalassolituus sp.
GCGCTGGCGCATTGTAATTCAACGCTGTTTTAAGCCTCGTCGGGACGATGGCCACGAAATTTCTCTGGTCGACGGTCGTCGCGTGAGCTTGCGTACGACCGCCATGATGAATGAACGCGGTCAGTTAATTCTTCTGAATGACATGACGGAAACCCGTGCACTGCAGGCTCAACTGTCGCAGCACGAACGCCTGTCTGCAATGGGAAAAATGGTGGCGTCACTGGCTCACCAGATTCGCACTCCGCTGGCTGCAGCAACCATTTATGCCGGGCATCTGGCAAGTGATGAACTGGGCGAGGATCACCGTCTGCGTTTTGCTGGCAAGCTTCAGGAACGTCTGCGCCATCTCGAGAGCCAGGTTCGTGACATGCTGATTTTTGCGCGCGGTGAAGCGCCGTTGAACGATGATGTCAGTGTAGAAAGCCTGGTTGATGGCCTCCGGGCCGCGATGGAAATTCCATTGCAGCGCCTGCAGGCGGAATGCGAAATCGACAATCAGTTATCGGGTGCCAGCCTGATGTGTAATCGCGATGCGCTGATCAGTGCGCTGATGAATCTGGTGAATAACGCACTGGAGTCTGGAGAGCATCCTATCCGTCTGCGTCTTGTTCTGGAAAAAGATGAGCGTGGGCGTCTCAAGTTGCAGGTTATGGATAACGGGCCGGGTCTTAGCGATGAGATGAAATCCCGTATTTCAGAGCCTTTCTTTACCACTAAAAGTAACGGTACCGGTCTGGGCCTTGCTGTTGTTCAGGCCGTTGTGCGTGCACATCACGGTGAATTTTTATTATCAGACAGCCCGCTCGGTGGCGTGTCTGCAGAAATCTATCTGCCGCTTGCGCGCGGCTGATCTAAGCGGAGGAATTTCCATGCGTTTACTGGTAGCTGAAGACGATCCGACATTGCGCGAAGCGATTGTAGATACCCTTGAAATGAAAGGGTATGACGTGCTGCAGGCACCGAATGGCATTGAGGCCATGGCCATTATTAATAGCCATACTCTGGATGTGGTGCTGTCTGATATTAACATGCCTGGTATGGATGGGCTGGAGTTGCTCAGCAATATAAAACAGCAACATCCATGGCTGCCGGTCTTGCTGATGACGGCTTATGGTGACGTCGGTCAGGCTGTACAGGCAATGCAATTGGGTGCCGATGATTATCTGATGAAACCGTTTGAAGTCAGGGAACTGGAAGCTTTGCTGCAGCCCTACACTCAGACCGGCCATACCCATCAGGATGACGATGCTCCCGTGTGCGAATCGCTTGCTGCGCAACAGCTCTTTCAGATGGCTGAACGCGTCGCTGCGACAGATTCGACGGTATTGATCAGCGGTGAAAGCGGTACGGGTAAAGAAGTACTCGCTCGTTATATTCACCAGCGATCGCCACGTAAAAATGCGCCGTTTATTGCCATTAACTGTGCCGCGATTCCCGAGAATATGCTCGAAGCGATGTTATTTGGTTATGAAAAAGGTGCATTTACCGGGGCTTATAACGCCATGCCAGGTAAGTTTGAACAAGCGGATGGCGGTACGATTCTGCTGGATGAAATTACCGAAATGGATATGGGCCTGCAGGCGAAATTACTGCGGGTTATTCAGGAGCGTCAGGTCGAACGCCTGGGCGGTAAAAAAACGATCGATCTGGATGTGCGTATTATCGCAACAACTAACCGCGATCTTGCAGATTATGTTGCAGAGGGTAATTTCCGCGAAGACCTCTATTACCGTCTGACGGTCTTTCCTCTGCAGTGGTTGCCGTTGCGTGAGCGACGTGACGATATTCTGCCATTAGTACGCCGTTTGCTTGCCCACCATGCAGGCAAGATGAAGCGTCCTGTACCGTCAGTCAGTACAGACGCTGCGCATAAGCTTATTGCACATAGCTGGCCGGGCAATGTTCGAGAGCTCGATAATACTGTGCAGCGGGCGTTAATCCTGCAGACCGGAGCGCAGTTAAGTGCCAATGATTTTTTACTGACTCCTGTGCCTAAAAATCGCCAGTACGATGCCTCTGTTTCTGTCGCCAGTATTCCATCATCTCCGATAAATCCGATGTCTGTTCCTCAGGATGAAGGACAGCTTGGCTCAGACCTGAAGACCCGTGAAGTTGAATTGATTGTCAGGGCGCTGAAAGAGGAACCGAGTCGTAAAGATGCGGCCGAGCGCCTTGGCATCAGTCCGCGTACGCTGCGTTATAAAATGGCGCGTCTGCGCGACGAGGGTGTGGATGTCGAATCTATGGTGATCGCGTCCTGAGTTAAAAGCTGGCAAGGCCTTTGCAACGTCAGATATTAAGACGGAAAAATACATAAAAAGTGTCAAAAAACTGTTCCGTAATGATTCTGGCGGTTGAGAGGGTAAGAAAATGGTAGATCGTGTTGATGTAAGTTCAGTTCTGATGCAGATGCGCCAGGTACGCGAACAGATGCGTGTGCAGAATGAGCAAGCGATCCCGCAGGGACGTCAGGATATTGCTAAGGATGCCATCAGCCGTATCGCTGAGCAGGCGGAACAGGCGAACAGCATTTCGTCGATCAGTGGCGACAATACGGTCCCTGATTTTCAGACCATGTTCAAAAATGCCATTGATAACGTCAATGAGAATCAGCAGACGGCCTCTCAACTTGCCACCCGCTTTGAGCAGGGTGATCCGTCGATTGATCTGCCAGAAGTGATGATCGCGTTACAAAAATCCAGTGTTTCTTTTCAGGCGATGACACAGGTTAGGAATAAACTGGTCGAAGCCTATAAAGATGTCATGAATATGCCGGTGTGATGGGCTGAACTATGGAAAACGTACCTGTACAGGCTGGCGCAGGCGCTGGTGGCGCTGAGCCCCAGGGGCAACAGACTTCTGATAATCCATTGACTGAAAGTAACGACGATATCCGTACCGGCCATCCGTTGCTTGCTGGTTTCAGTAGCCTGCCAATGACCCGCCAGGTGATGACCATCGGCGGTATCGCTCTGGTTATTGCTATCGCGATTGCGGTAATGATCTGGTCACAGGAACCGACGTACAAGCCGTTGATCCATCGTATGCAGGACCACAACGCGCAGGATATCGTTGAAATTCTCCAGCGCGAGGGGATTCCATTCCAGATTGATCCGGTTACTCAGGTGTTAATGGTGCAGGCCGGTGATCTGCATGAAGCGCGGATGAAACTTGCTGCCGCGAGTCTGATTGACGATAAGTCAGTTGGCCTGGAGGTACTTGATCGTGACAGTGCGCTTGGCACCAGTCAGTTCATTGAGAATGCACGCTACCGCCGTGGTCTTGAGGG
>JAYNJA010000308.1:0-2453 GCA_038109705.1 Thalassolituus sp.
ACCCAGATTCATATCATTGCCCGCGACGGCAACAGCGAAGATACGCATTTTTCTAACCGTTTCAGCTGTGTTCCTTCCGATGTACTGGTGCGCCCGAAGCACGATGGCTTCCGCAAGCAGGTACATGCACCGCAGGTAGCTACCGTCGAAGACGTGAAAGCGACTGGCAGCGACAGCTCAAGCGACCCGTACACCCAGGTGAAAGTCTCTTTCCCATGGAACAGTGAACAGAACTCCTGCTGGGTGCGTGTCGTGCAACAGTTCTCTGGCAAAGGCTGGGGCGCTAATTTTGTTCCACGCGTAGGCCAGGAAGTAGTGATCAGCTACATCAATGGCGACCCGGATCGCCCGATCGTGACTGGCGCGGTGTATAACGGTACCAACGAAGGGCCGAACTACACCGCGACCCAGAGCGGCTGGAAAACCATGGTGAAAGACAGCGCCTACAACGAACTTCGTTTCGATGACAAAAAAGGCAGCGAAGAAATCTTCATGGAAGCCGGTAAAGACCATAACTGGATCGTGCATAACGACCAGAACGGCAAAGTTGAAAACGACCAGATACTCGTGGTCGAAAACGATCAGACCAGCACCATCCAACAGAATCGTACCGCCACCGTGAGCAAGGGTAACGACACCCTGACAGTCTCGAAGGGCAACCAGACCATTAAAGTCGACTCAGGCAATCACACCCTGAAGGTAGGCAAAGGCGGTTCGACGATTGATGCCATGAGCGCAATTAAAATCACATCGAAGACATCCATCGAACTGAAAGTGGGTGCCAACAGCATCAAGATCGACCAGTCTGGTGTACAGATCAAAGGCACTATGGTGAAAGCCAAAGCCAGCGCCATGGGTGAAGTTTCTGCCGGCGGTATCATGACCGTAAAAGGCGCTCTGACGAAGATTAACTAAGCGGTACCGTCATGACACAACTGATAAAAATTGAAGCGCTGACGGCAGCTGAGCTGCTGAAAGAGTTTGAACTGACCGACGACGGCGCAGACAGTGTTCTGGTACCGGATACCGCACCGCAGATTAGTATTGAGCGGTTAATGGAAGCCGGGTTCTACCAGGATGCAATCAAATTGCTGGCACATGGTCTACCAAAACGCGAAGCCGTGTGGTGGGCTTGTCTGGCAGCACGCAAGGCGCAGAAACCAGAAGACGGTGAAGACAATATCAATGCCCTGCTCGCCACCGAGACCTGGGCACGCCAGCCAACCGAAGAACACCGGATGCGCTGCAAAGAACTGGGCGAAAAAACCCAGTACAAAACCGCGGCCAGCTGGGCCGCCACCGCAGCTAGCTGGTGCACCGGCAGTATGACACCGCCGGGCGAACCTGAAGTTCCACCACCTGCGTACCTGTACGCTCATGCCGTCGCCGGCAGTATCGCCCTCGCCGCTGCGACCGTAGACCCAGAAAGTATCGAAGACTACTACGCACTGTTTCTAGCTCAGGGCCTCGACCTCGCCCGTGGCGGAAACGGCATGGTAGAAGGAGCCTGATATGGGAAAGCCAGCCTCACGAATTACTGATATGCACGTCTGCCCAATGTCGTCTGGCCCTGTGCCGCACGTCGGCGGCCCTATTGTCTCACCGGGCGCACCCACCGTGCTTGTGGGTAATATGCCAGCAGCTACTGTAGGCAGCATGTGTGTATGCGTTGGTCCGCCAGATTCAGTGGCCATGGGGAGCATGACGGTATTAATGAGCAATAAGCCTGCTGCCCGGATGGGCGATACGACGGCCCATGGCGGCAAAATCGTACTCGGTTGCCCGACCGTGTTGGTGGGTGGGTGAAGCGTAATTAGCAGGGATGAAGAAAGTCCCCATGTAAAAAGACAGAAAATCAGGGAACTATATGGACAGCTCGATAATTCACAATTCAGCAAAAAATGCCGGATTCAGCAAAGGAATACAAAAAGCGGGTAACCAATTTGTCTTACTGGATAAGGATACCGATGGCCGCGTGGGGCGTGCCATTTTTATAAAATCTGATCTTATCCATAAATTCTCCGGATTTGATAGCAAAGCAGATCTTGACGAGGCATTCTCAAGAATCAAACAGCTTCGAGCGAAAGCAGGGGGATTGGACTCATATACTAATTTTGCTAACCCCAAAGAGCATATGACGGTCATTGGAAGAGCAAAGATCAAGTATAAGATCATTCAATACACGAGTGGCGCAGAGAAATCTCCAGGCGTATATATCACAGATGTTGATCTTGCTGATTTCTCGAAGGGGTCTGCCCCCGGTGTTTACGATGTAAAGCGAGATCGTTCACACAAATGGACTGTTAAAAATAAAGCATCCAGAGATCTAAGTAGCGAATATGCTGCGGTTAATGGCCTATGCGAAAACTTACCACAAGCAGCAGAAAAAATATTACCCCCAATGCTAGTGAGTGCCTACTCAAATAAAGCAGCCAGAACCAAAATTGAAAATT
>JAYNJA010000308.1:2463-3286 GCA_038109705.1 Thalassolituus sp.
TCTATAATCCGCCCCACCTTCTAGACAGTCGTACAAAGTGGAGAACTCCTGAGCAAAAAACTACGACTATCGATGTAGCTGCTGCAAAACTACAATATGCTTTAAAGAAAGCTACAGCGGAAGGGAGAGAAGTTTCCTGGGTAGTCCATGGCTCGGGGATTGATATATTTCATAGGGCCATCGCTGGGATAAGGCAATCCAACTTAAGCAATCATACTGTCATCTTCATGGCTCCCACCTCTCCTGTAGCTGATGTACTCCCTGCAATGAGATCAACAAATATTCAATTGCACGGTGATGTCATGAAGATCCATCCGCATGACCAGAAGAGCCGTGAAGCTCAACTTATGTCTGGTGACAGTCTGAAACAGCAACTTGCTGCCATGGGTTATGAGGATCAAGGTATACTGCTCCATAGAGAAAGACGCCAGGACTTAGTGAACATGGCATCCAGTGTATCTGGCGTTGCATCAATGGGAATCGGAGGGCTCGCTTTGACGATGCCTGCTTTACCAGCAACTGCAGCAGGTGTCGCTGCATTAACACTTGGTGGCATACTGTCAATCCACAAGGGCATCCAAACGGCTCAGATGGCACGTAACATCAGTGCGAATGGGCTTACAAATGAGTCTTTTAATCCTCACTTAAACCCTCACATGACAGTAGAAGAACTAAATCTGACAGCTCAGAAGGCCTCAGGAAACCTGGCGAAAACTTTTTATGATGTCATAAAGATGAAGCTCAAGAATTAATAATGAATATCCTGAAAAGCATCCTTGGTTCAGATTCAGATCTTTCCCGCCCAGACATCAAACGCTTCAGC
>JAYNJA010000309.1:0-2225 GCA_038109705.1 Thalassolituus sp.
TCTGAAATTGTCACTGCAGATCAGGGCAACCAGTTGGAAGCTGTGATTAACACTGTGGTTGAAAGTACGGTGGCCGATGCTGAAGAATTCGCCCGAGTGACTCAGGCGGATATGGAGAGCACAGGCCAGAGTGCAGCCCTGCTAGCGTTGGCTTTTGCATTGGCGGCGATTGGGTTTTCGGGTTATCTGGCGTGGTCGATCAGTCAGCCGATCCGTCGGTTAAGTGCGCGTATGTCGTCGTTAGCCGGTGGTGATAGTTCAACTCGGGTTCCTTACGCTGATCAGAATAATGAGATTGGTGAAATGGCTCGTGCCTTAAGAGTATTCCGTGATGCCGCTCAGGCTCGTGAAGGGATCGAAAAGAGTATTGGTGATGCTGTTGATAGCCTGCGCCGTAATGCCCAGGATCTTACTGGCATTGCTAGCCAGACACGGGCAGGCCTGAGTCAGCAGCAGGTGACGGTGAGCTCTGTCAGTGAGCATATCAGCGCAACATCAGATGAGCTTCGTTATGTCGGTGAGCATTCAACGGAGGTGCTTGAGCACAGTAAGCAGGCTGCAGAAAAAACGATTCGTATCGGTGCGGATGTGAGCTCGTCCAGCGCGACGGTGAATGAGTCTGTTGAGCAGATGGAGATGGTGGTGAATGCGATTTCACGCTTAAAAGACGACAGCGTGAAGGTAGGCGAAGTTCTGCAGGTGATTACCGGCATTGCTGAACAGACTAATCTGCTTGCACTTAACTCAGCCATTGAGGCGGCGCGTGCCGGCGAGCACGGTCGCGGTTTCTCTGTGGTGGCTGATGAGGTACGTAGTCTGGCGAATATGACCCAGGAATCGGCGCAGAAAATTCACGCCATGATCCAGAATATTCAGGATGGAACTCAATCCGCGGTGGATGCTATTGGCCGTAGCCGTGAGCTGGCGCATCGTAATCAGGAAGCCATGAGTAGCGTAAATGGTTCACTGGGTGAAGTGCGTGATGCAGTAACGACTGTGTCAGAGAAAAATGAGCTGACGGCAGAACAGACCCGTCAGCAACTGACCCGTATGGCTGAAGTAACAAGAAGTATTGGCAGCTTAAGTGACGCCAGCAAAGCCGCGTTGAAAGATGCCGATCGCTTAGGTGAGGTATCACAGGCGCTGGATCAGCTGAGCAAGCATTTGTCTGATCTGATGAAGCAGGGTTGATGGTTTCTTAGAAAATTATTGAACTGCTACAAAATAAAACCGCTATAAAATAAAAAAGCCGCATTTAATGCGGCTTTTTTATTTCTGCACGATTAAAACGGAAATTTAAACCGCTTTATAGTTGTTGTGTTCTGCTTCCCAGCCTTCGAGAAGTTCACGATTATCGTGCTCCCACGGGTGGAAATCACGACGGTAATAATCTTTGTATTCTTTCCAGATGGTCGGAATTAATGCTGGAGTTTTCCAGTAAAAACGGAAAGCAGATTTCCAGGTCGACCATTTGAACAGCTGCTTATCTTTCCAGAGGAAGTAGGCCTGTACTGTGCTCAGGCGCAGAATAAAGGTCATGGTGATGGTGGCCATGTGGAAAACCCGTTTCCAGTAGCCGCCGCCTGCCGCTTCGTAAACATCAAAGCACACACCTTTATGTTCGGTTTCTTCGATGGCGTGCCATTTCCACATTTCGCGGATGCGTGGGTCCATCTCGTCAGTCAGTTCACGGTTGGTGAGCATCTGGTGGGCAAGCATGGCGGTGAAGTGTTCAACGGCACAGGTAATTGCCAGACGATCTTTCGCAGGCATGTGCTTTTTGATGAACAGGCGTACCGCACGTTCCTGAGCCTCGACGGTGGTTGCCGGGTAGCCAAGGGTATCGAGGTATTCGCTGAGCATATGATGCTCATGACCGTGAATCGCTTCCTGTTTGATGAAGTTTTTCACCTGCTCTTTCAGGCGCTCGTCTTTGACGTGGTGTTCGTTGTCACGCACGGCGTCGATAAAGAGGCGTTCGCCTTCCAGGAAGAGGCAGGATAAGGCATTCATCAGGGTGCTCTTGAATGCGTCGTTGCCAAACCAGTAGCGCGGCAGGTCTTCGAACTTAAATCCGAAGTCCATTTTGCGTCCGTGGAAGTCGATGCCCGCGCTGATTTCGCGGGCCTGATTCTGTGAAATAACTTCAGTCATAGCTTATACAGTCTTGTAATTATTATGGTCAGCCTGCCGCAAATACAAGATCTGGTAGGTTAGATCCTTCG
>JAYNJA010000309.1:2235-3277 GCA_038109705.1 Thalassolituus sp.
CTGCCACTCGCCCAGCAGCTCACGGTTATCGTGATCCCATGGGTGGAAGTCGCGGCGGTAGTAGTCTTTATAATCCTGCCAGATACATGGAATCATACCGGGTTTTTTCCAGTAAAACTCGAATCCGGATTTCCAGGTCGACGGCTTGAACAGCTTGCCGTCCTTCCAGAGGAAGATTCCCTGCACGATGGTTGTCCGCAGCAGGAACATCCAGGTGACGTTGAACATGGCGAATACGCGCATCCAGTAGCCGCCGCCGGTCTGCTCGTAGACGTCGAAGCATACGGCTTTGTGTTCGGTTTCTTCGATGGCGTGCCATTTCCACATTTCAGCAAAACGTGGGTCCATGCCTTCGGTGGCTTCTGGATTGGTAAGCACCTGATGCGCAAGAATCGCGGTGAAGTGTTCGACCGCACAGGTAATCGCCAGTCGACGGCGCGCAGGCATCCACTTTTTCATCAGTTTCTTTTCTTTGCGCTCGAAGGCTTCAACCTTGGTGGCTGGGTAACCCATGGTGTCGAGGTATTCGCTGAACAGATGATGTTCGTGGCCGTGAATGGCTTCCTGTTTGATGAAGCTTTTCACCTGCTCTTTGAGCGTTTCATCGCTGACCAGATGCTGATGATCACGCACGGCATCGATAAACATGCGCTCACCTTCCAGAAGTGCATTCATGAAATGGGTCTTGAACGCGTCGTTGTCGTTCCAGTAGCGCGGCAGATCCTTAAATTCGAAGCCAAAGTCCATTTTGCGGCCAGGAAAGCGGATCTCAGCGCTGATTTCGCGGGCTGATTTAGTCATACGTTACCTGCCTACAACTTATAATTGTCTATTTGTTAACCACATTAGACGCTGTATAAGCTTTGTGACAGGTGCAGTTCGGACAAGTTCGGCACTGAAACCGGGGAGACAAACAGCCATGACTCTTATGTCTGGTAAAGCCGTATTTATGGCCTGTTTAGTGGCATTCGAGCTGACTGATACTGAAACTTCTATCAGTAACTGCTAAGCGAAGCTACCCAGTTGCGTGCCGCATTCAGGT
>JAYNJA010000310.1:0-3275 GCA_038109705.1 Thalassolituus sp.
CGATCACAGCCGTACTGTGACTCAGGTCGAAAGCGGTGCCTTTGAAGTGGGTGCGGTGAACTACAGCGTTTACGACAATCGCGTTGCTGATGGCTCGACTGACCCTGAAAAAGTAAAAGTGATCTGGACTACACCGACGTACCCTGATTATCAGTGGACGATCCGTGGCGACGTTGATGCGCGCTACGGCGAAGGCTTCACTCAGAAAGTGACCGACGCACTGCTGAATATGAAAGATAAAGATCTTTTGGCCAGCTTCCCGCGTGAAAGCTTTGTACCAGCAAGCAACGACGATTACGCGCCGATTAAGGCCACCGGCGAAGCCATCGGCCTGCTGGGCGAGTAATTTTCGTGTTTGAACTTTCTCATGCATCGCTGGATCACGGCAGGCAGCGGATATTGCACGACATCAGTCTGCATATTGCTGCCGGTGAGAAAGTTGCTCTTATCGGCCCGTCCGGAGCCGGTAAATCTTCTCTGCTCTCGCTATTGTGGGAGCAGAATCCAGCTCAGATTGCACTGTGCCCGCAAGACAGCGCCTTAGTCGATATTCTGTCGGTGTATCAGAACATCTACATGGGCGGCCTCAGCCGTCATGGCAATGTTTATAACCTGCTGAACTTAATCCGCCCCTGGGCTGATCGTCGTCATGAAGTGTCGATGATTGCTGAGGCGTTGGGCATTGGTGAAAAGATTAAAATCTCGCCGGATAAACTCTCAGGAGGTCAGCGTCAGCGGGTGGCATTGGGCCGGGCGCTTTATCGTAAGCAGCCGGTATTTTTCGGTGATGAGCCCGTCTCGTCGCTCGACCCTGCGCAAGGCGATGAACTCCTGGGTTTAGTTCTGGCAGAACATGAAACCGCCGTTGTGGCGATTCATAGTCCGGAACTGGCACTGAAGCACTTCACTCGGATTATTGCGTTACAGCACGGGCGGATCGTTGGCGATTGGGCATCCGGTTCTGTCACGCTGGAACAGATTTCCACGATCTATTCAGGCGGGCAGTAATGCCTGTCGGAATGACGAATGAGGTATCGACGGCCTCCCGCTTAGCCCGTTTAAGCGGCGGTTTTATCGTCGTTGCCATTCTCTCGCTGTTTATTGCGGATATTCATTTCTACCGGCCCGATCCCTGGCAGGAACTCGGTCGCATTGGCCTCGGGTTAGTTACTCCTTATTGGCCAGATATACCTGAGCTACTTTTAGCATTAGGGCATACCGTGGCTTTTGCGCTGCTCGCCGTTGCGGGTTCTGCATTCCTCGGTTTATTGCTGGCGATGTGGTTTCACTGGCGTGTTGTCCGTGTGTTCGCGGCATCCATCCGTTCTGTACATGAAGTGTTCTGGGGGCTGCTGTTTATGCAGGTCTGGGGCTTAAGTGCGACGACCGGATTACTGGCAATCCTGATTCCTTTTACGGGGATTTTTACCAAAGTATTCGCCGATATTCTGCATCAGCAGTCACCGCAAACAGTGCATACGTTTGGTGATGCACCTCGTATCAGTCGTTATGTGTATGGGCTGATTCCGAAAGCCTGGCCCGAGTTGATTTCGTATGTGCGTTATCGTTTTGAGTGCGCGCTGCGCTCCAGTGCCATTCTTGGCTTTATCGGTCTGCCGACGCTGGGCTTTCACCTGGAAACCGCATTTAAACAAGGACAATACAGCGAAGCGGCCGCTGTACTCTGGGTATTTCTATTGCTGATTGCCAGTGTACGTTTATGGCTGCGCCCAAAACTGGTTCCTGTGTTTATTCTTGCCGCGATCTGGGTGTTACCCGAAATGCCGCCGGTGAATGCCAGCTTCTTCTGGCAATTTATCTCTCAGGATTTATGGCCGAAGGCGTTGCAGCGCGGCGATTTAATCGCAGCAGGCCAGTGGTTCGGCAAAGTCTTTATGTCAGATGTCTGGCCTGCATTGTGGCAGACATTAGCGGTCACGCAGGCGGCGCTGGTACTAAGTGGGCTACTGGCGCTTATGTATTACCCGTTCGCGAGCCGCTGGCTGGTGGGCGGCTTCCGGCCGGTGGGGCGGTTTAAGTTGCTGGTACTGCGTTCGGTGCCAGAACTGATGTTGGCCTATGTGTTTATGCTGATTTTTGGGCCGTCCGCGCTGCCTGCGATTCTGGCTCTTGGTATTCATAACGGTGGTTTGATTGCTTTCCTGTTGGCCAATAACAGTGAAGATGCAGCGAGAGTGCAGCGCCCGGATTCACCATCTGGTGCGATGCGATTCTTCTATCAGGATCTGCCACAAAGGTATCCCGCGTTTTTAGCGCTGCTGTTTTACCGCTGGGAAGTCATTATGCGTGAAAGCGCTATGATGGGCGTGTTGGGGATCGCCACCCTTGGTTTTTACGTGGATTCAGCGTTTGAAGAAATCCGCTTTGATAAAGCCTTCTTCCTGATTGTGATGGCGGCGGTGCTGAATATCATGATCGATAGTCTGTCACGCCGGCTACGCAGAAAGTCGGGGCTGCGCACGCCGCTTATGTAAGGTAGTCTGGCCTTATGGCTGTAATCTTTTTGTTTGCGTCAGCGCTGTGCTGGACGCTGTTTGATCTCACGCGTAAAAAACTGGCGACTAATGAGTCGCCGTTGGCATTGACTGTAGCATTTAATGTCGGCGCTATGCCCTTGTATGGTCTGGCCTGGTGGGTCAGCTCCGAGGGCGTCGCGGGGGCAGAATATTGGTTACCCTCAGCAATTGCTGCCTTTCTTGCCGCTATGGCAGCGGTTGGTTTTATAACCGCGTTAAAGCTTGGTGATATTGCCCGCGTTATTCCGGTATTGGCACTCACACCTGTAATTTCAACGCTGGCGGCGGGCCTTGTTCTGGAAGAATCATTAACGCTTAGCCAGTGGTTGGCTATGTTAGTGACTGTGATAGCCATTGCTGGCGCGCAGGGTGGATTGAGTCACGTCAAAAGCAAACCGTTTCTACTGATGTTGCTGGTGTGTTTTGGTTGGGGAGTTGGTATTGTCTTTGATAAGCAAGCATTGGCCCACAGCGGACCATTCTTTCATGGACTGATTCAGACCCTTATAGGTTCGCTACTATTGTTAATGTTTGCGTGGGTGTCGGGGTTACAGGCTCGCCTTAATGGTCCTGCCTTGCGTGTAGTACCGGCACTTCTGATATTTATTGGCGCAGTCGTCTTTCAGTGGTTGGCATTAACAGAGCTGGACGCCGGCGTGATTGAAACCGTTAAACGCAGTATCGGTATCATTGGTGCGTTGCTTGCTGGTGCTCTTATATTTAAAGAGAACGTAAGCC
>JAYNJA010000311.1:0-3238 GCA_038109705.1 Thalassolituus sp.
CAATATCGCCATCTTCGATGGTGTAGACCGCACGCATTTTCACCGAGCCCTTACCAGTACGGTACATGCGCTTCAGTTCATCACGCGGGGTGATGATTTCAGCGTCGGTCGGGAAGTCAGGCGCGATGACGTGTTCGCACAGCTCGTCGATGTCGGCCTTTGGCTCGTCTAATAAGCGGATACAGGCACTGGTCACTTCGCGCACGTTGTGCGGCGGAATGTCGGTCGCCATACCCACAGCAATACCTGTGGTGCCGTTGAGCATCACGGTCGGCAGACGTGCCGGCAGCGTGCATGGCTCGTCCATGGTGCCGTCGAAGTTTGGCTGCCACTCAACCGTACCCTGCCCGAGCTCACTCAGCAGTACATCAGCGAATGGCGACAGCTTGGCTTCGGTGTAACGCATTGCCGCGAAGGATTTCGGATCATCCGGGGCACCCCAGTTACCCTGACCGTCGATCAACGGATAGCGGTAGGAGAAAGGCTGGGCCATGAGCACCATAGCTTCGTAACAGGCGCTGTCACCGTGTGGGTGATACTTACCGAGCACGTCACCGACGGTACGCGCCGATTTTTTGTACTTGGCCGTCGACTTCAGGCCAAGCTCGCTCATGGCGTAAATGATGCGGCGCTGTACCGGCTTCATGCCGTCGCCGACATGCGGCAGTGCGCGGTCGAGAATTACGTACATGGAGTAATTCAGGTACGCGTTCTCGGTGTACTGTTTCAGCGACTGGCGCTCGACGCCGTCGTCGGTATAACTGATCTGATCCGTCATGATTTCAGGCTTATCGTTAAGTTATGTCCGTGCAGAACCATAGCGTTCGGTGAACTCTTTGCTGCTCAGCGGATGACCGTACAGGTAGCCCTGCAGCCACTCGCACCCCAAGCGGGTGAGCGTCTGGTCCTGATCTTTGTTTTCTACGCCCTCGGCCACGACTTCAATGCCAAGGCTCCGCGCCATGGCAATAATGGCTCGGGCAATTTCATAATCGTTTTCCTGATCGTGCACATTACGCACGAAGGAACGGTCAATCTTTAACACACTGACCGGCATTTCTTTCAGCTTACTAAGCGACGAATAACCGGTGCCGAAGTCATCAATCGAGAACTCCACGCCGATCTCACGCAGCTTATGAATCTGGTTATTCACTTCGGTCATGCCCGACATCATCAGCGATTCGGTAACCTCGAGTTCCAGCCATTCAGGCTGGAAACTCAGTTCTTTCAGGATCGTCGCCACTGCCTGTGCAAAGCTGGCATTAATCTGCATCGCGGATACGTTCACCGCAATCTTCTCAAGCTCGATACCTGAGGTACGCCAGGCCATAAACTGGGAACAGGCACGACGCAGCACCCATAGCCCAAGCTCTCGTATCAGCCCACTGGTTTCGGCCAACGGGATAAACTCATCCGGCGACACCAGCCCCCGCAGTTTATGCGGCCAGCGGATCAGGGTTTCGACCCGACGGGGAATCGTCTCACCCGGTCGGAACTGGCCCTGATACTCAAGGCTGAATTCTTCATTTTCTACCGCCCGGCGCAGGTCCTGCTCCAGCGACAACTGGTTACTCTGCCCTACCGTTAAGGCCTGCGAGTACAGACAACTACGGTTACGGCCCAGAGTCTTCGCCTGATGTAATGCCGCATCGGCATGCACCATAAGGATCTCGCCGTTATTACCGTGCTCCGGCGCAACGGCAATACCAGCACTGGCTGAAATACTCAGCAGATGCCCCTGCAACTGATACGGCCGCGCAAGCTCCTGCAGCAGCTGCAGACACTTGTTATGAATGTACTCGTTGTCGGCTTGCGTCAGCACCACGACAAATTCGTCGCCACTGATACGCGCGCAGATATCGCTATCGCGCAGGTTCGTACGCAGACGATGAGCCACGTCCCGTAACAGCGAGTCACCTATGGTATGACCAAGCGTGTCGTTAATATCACGGAAGCGATCAAGATCGAAAAAGATCACTGCCAGAGACTCTGCATTGCGACGCGCCATCTGAAGTGCAAATTGCAGCTGCTCCTGTAACAGGAAGCGATTCGCAAGCCCGGTCAGAATGTCATGCCGAGCCTGATATTCGAGCTCCTGCTGATGCTGGCGGGATTCAGTAATATCGCGACAGATCATCAGCAAGCCAACACACTCATCTGCTTCGGCAAACAGCGGTTGGCGCTGCACTTCCAATAACCTGGGTTTGCCATCTGGCCCTGTCAGCCACTCTTCCGTGGATACCGGTGAGCGACGCTCAATGGCTTCACGGTCATGCTGCTTCAGCAGCGCCGCAGTTCCAGCATCAAAAAAGTCTTCGTCCGAACCACCTTTAACCGACTCACTGGGACGCCCTAAAAAACGACTACCCGGTGCGTTGCACAGGCGGTAGACGCCGCGCCGGTCTTTGTAGAACACCATGTCGGGCAACGATGAAAAGATATTACTCAGCAGGGCTTCATGCGTGCCCAATCGCTTGTCACTGCGCTCCCGACGCTGGCGCTGTTGCATCATCAGCAGCACGCTGACCACAGAAACCAGCGCGAGCAGAAGTAACGCCAGAACCAGATCCATAGGTTCAGCGGATATCTCACCGGCGGCAGCGGGCAGAGAAATGACTGCCACTAATGCCACCAGAGCTGACTTCACAAACTTCAGAAGCACGCTCAGAGAAGTTCTACCTCGTTACCGTGAGTTTCGAGCCATTCCTTACGATCACCAGAGCGCTTCTTCGCCAACAGCATATCCATCATTTCGTTGGTGCCATCACCCGGCTCAAGTGACAGTTGCACTAAGCGACGGGTGTTCGGGTCCATGGTGGTTTCACGCAGCTGGAGTGGGTTCATCTCACCCAGACCTTTAAAGCGCTGTACATTGACTTTGCCACGCTTGTTCTCAGCTTTAATGCGCTCGAGAACCCCCTGTTTCTCACCTTCGTCTAACGCGTAATAGACATCTTTTCCGATATCGATGCGATACAGCGGTGGCATAGCAACATAGACATGGCCATCGGTGACGAGTTTCCGGAAGTGACGGACAAACAGAGCACACAGCAGCGTGGCGATGTGCAGACCATCTGAGTCCGCATCGGCGAGGATACAGATCTTGCCGTAACGCAGACCGGACAGGTCATCGTTGTTCGGGTCGATACCGAGGGCAACGGCGATATCGTGCACTTCCTGTGAGGCGAGAATCTCGCTGGAGTCTACTTCCCAGGTATTCAGAATCTTACCGCGCAGC
>JAYNJA010000312.1:0-3215 GCA_038109705.1 Thalassolituus sp.
CTGACCGCGACTTTATCGGCCGTGAAGCACTCGAAGCCCAGAAAGCTGATGGCGTGGCTATGAAGCAGGTCGGCCTGGTACTTGATGGCCGTGGTGTCATGCGCTCTCACCAGAAGGTAGTTGTTGAGGGTCTCCCTGCTGGAAACAACGAGGGAGAAATTACATCGGGTACCTTCTCGCCAAGCCTGCAGTGCTCAATCGCCATGGCCCGCGTACCTGCCGCCACCGGCGACACCGCTCAGGTAGACCTGCGTGGCAAGCTGACCGATGTAAAAGTTATCAAACTGCCGTTCGTTCGCAACGGCAAGAAAATGTTTTAAATCTGAATTTCTGACTGGAGAAATCCCATGAGCAACATCCCTGCTGATCTGAAATACGTTGCCTCCCACGAGTGGATCCGCGTTGAAGCTGACGGCACAGTAACCGTTGGTATTACTGACTTCGCACAGGACCAGCTGGGCGACGTAGTCTTCGTTGAGCTGCCAGAAGTGGGCACCGAAGTCGCTGCAGATCAGGACATCGCTGTTGTTGAATCTGTTAAAGCAGCGTCTGATATCTACGCTCCGCTGGCAGGTAAAATCATCGCCATCAATGAAGAGCTGATCGACGCGCCTGAAAAAGTCAATGAAGACCCATACGGTGTTGCGTGGTTCTTCAAGATGGAATTGGCAGATGCCGGTGACCTCGACGGTCTGCTGGATGCTGACGGTTACTCTGCTGTCTGCGAATAAGGGCAGCTTGCGAGTGAGGGCTGCCTGCGAATTGCAGTCGCCCGAAAAATAGCTGAGCCCGACTATTTCCTCGGGCTGAATGCGACGCAGAGACTATCTCTGCGTCTTCGTTTTAGATGCTTGGTTCAAGCGCTTCAATTCTGTCGGGTTCATTCATGACCACACGCTCTCTTAAAGAACTGGAACAACGCGATAATTTTATCAGCCGCCATATTGCCTCGGACGGCGCTGGCTATGATGCCAACGAAGAAGCTGCCCTGCTGGCAGCGGTAGGTGCCGAGTCTCTTGAGGCTCTGACCAGCGAAATCGTCCCGGACGATATCCTGCGTCCGGCGTTCCTGAGCACGGGTGAACCGACCCCGGAATTTGCGGCTCTGAACCGTCTCAAGGCCATTGCCTCTCAGAACAAAGTATTCAAAAGCTACATAGGTCTGGGCTACCACGACACGATTATGCCGCCGGTCGTGCTGCGTAACGTGCTGGAAAATCCGGGCTGGTACACGGCGTACACGCCGTATCAGCCAGAGATCGCTCAGGGGCGTCTTGAAGCCCTGCTGAACTTCCAGCAGATGGTCATCGACTTCACCGGTATGGAGTTGGCCAACGCCTCTCTTCTGGATGAAGGTACAGCAGCGGCAGAAGCCATGGCGATGGCCAAGCGTACCGTGCGTAAAAACAAGTCGAATACTTTCTACCTCGACGAAAACTGTCTGCCGCAGACCATCGACGTGGTCCGCACCCGTGCAGAAGCCTTCGGTTGGGATGTGCTCGTCGGCCCGGCAGAACAGGCCGCTGATCACGACGTCTTCGGTGCCCTGTTCCAGTATCCGGGCAAAGACGGTGACGTGAAAGACTTCACGGATGTTATCGCTGCGCTGCATGAAAAAGATGCACTGGCCGCCGTGGCGACTGATCTGATGGCGCTGGTGATGCTGAAAGCACCGGGCGAAATGGGCGCCGACATTGTACTGGGTAATGCCCAACACTTTGGTGTTCCGATGGGCTTTGGTGGTCCTCACGCTGCTTTCTTTGCGACCCGCGATGCTTACAAGCGTTCTATTCCGGGCCGTATTATCGGTGTATCAATCGATGCTCAGGGCAATCAGGCCCTGCGTATGGCCCTGCAGACCCGTGAACAGCATATCCGCCGTGAGAAGGCGAACTCTAACATCTGTACAGCGCAGGTGTTGCTGGCCAACCTCAGCTCTTTCTACGCCATTTATCACGGCCCTCAGGGACTGAAAACCATTGCCGGTCGCATTCACCGCCTGACCGATATTCTTGCCAAAGGCCTGCAGAGCAAAGGCATCTCCCTGAGCAATAGCCACTGGTTCGACACCCTGACCTTTACCGTTGCCGATAAAGCCGCAGTGAAGGCTCGTGCTCTCGCGGCTGAGATCAACCTGCGTGATGACGAAGCACTGGGCATGAACTCCGACACTCTAGGTGTGACCCTGAGCGAGAAGACCACCGCCGCTGACGTTGCTGAACTGTTTGACGTGATTTTGGGTGAGGGCCACGGCCTTGATGTTTACGCTCTGGACGCTGACGTCATCAACAGTGGTTCTGCCAGCATCTCGACTGAACTGGCGCGCTCGTCTGCCTTCCTGACGCACCCGACCTTCAACAAGTACCACACAGAACACGAGATGCTGCGCTACATGAAGCGTCTCGAAAGCAAAGATCTGGCGATGAATCACTCAATGATCACGCTCGGTTCCTGCACCATGAAGCTCAACGCCACCACCGAGATGATCCCGGTGACCTGGCCTGAGTTCTCTAACATTCACCCGTTCGCTCCTAAGGATCAGACTCCGGGTTACGAGCAGCTCGTGAGTGAGCTGGACGGCTACCTTCGCGATATCACCGGCTTCGATGCCATCTGTATGCAGCCTAACTCAGGGGCACAGGGTGAATACGCGGGCCTGCTGGCGATCAAGAAATACCACGAGAGTCGTGGCGAAGGTCACCGTAATGTCTGTCTGATCCCGCGGTCGGCGCACGGTACTAACCCGGCATCGGCGCAGATGGCGTCAATGCGTGTTGTCGTCACTGAGTGTGATGAACAGGGTAACGTTGATTTCGCCGACCTGAAAAAGAAAGCCGAAGAGCTGTCTGATCAGCTGTCGTGCCTGATGCTGACCTACCCTTCGACTCATGGCGTATACGAAAAAGGCGTGAAAGAAATCTGTGATCTGATCCACCAGCACGGCGGTCAGGTATATATGGACGGCGCTAACCTGAACGCTCAGGTAGGCGTGACTCAGCCAGCATTTATCGGCGCAGACGTATCCCACATGAACCTGCACAAGACCTTCGCTATTCCACACGGTGGTGGCGGTCCGGGCATGGGCCCGATTGGTGTCGGCGCGCATCTGGCACCGTTCGTGGCAAACCATGCAGTACGTCCGATTGACGATGCCTCAAAAGGCAACGGTGCTGTATCGGCAGCGCCTTATGGCTCGGCCAGCATTCTCACCATCA
>JAYNJA010000313.1:0-3202 GCA_038109705.1 Thalassolituus sp.
TTCTCTACCAGAAGGCTACCTACGGAATAACCTGCGCCGAAGGAGCAGATCAGCCCTTTGTCGCCGCGTTCAAAGCCGTCTTTATGACGGTGGAAGGCAATCAGAGAGCCAGCAGATGCCGTGTTGGCAAACTCATCCAGAACGATCGGAGTTTCATTGGCCTGCGGCTCGCGACCGAGAAGCTTCTTGGCAGCGAACATGTTCATGGTCAGGTTTGCCTGATGCAGCCACATGCGCTTCAAATCAGTTGGTTGCAGGTCGTTTTCGGTCAGCTGTTCGGTGATAAAACCGGTAACCAGTGGCAGCAGTTCTTTGAATACTTTACGGCCATTCTGGCGGAAGAATGGACGATCTTCTGGCAGCTGGTCTTTGCTGAAGTTGTGGTCAGTGTAGTTGCCATCGCAGCGGATGTTGTCAGAGAAACTGGTCATCTGCTTGGTATCAAGAACACGGAATGCGTATTCTGATGTGCAGGTTTCCTCGCGCTCCATGATAACCGCAGTTGCAACGTCGCCGAAGATGAAGTGGCTGTCGCGGGATTTCAGGTTCAGCTGTGGAGAGCCAAATTCTGGATTCACGATCAGAACACACTTGGCTGTACCTGCTTTCAATGCATTGTAAGCATTGATCATGGCGAAGGTCATGGTCGAACAGGCAATGCCCATGTCGTAGGCAAAACCTTTGATGCCCAGTTTCTGCTGTACTTCAACCGCAGCAGAAGGATACGGACGCTGATGGTTACTCGTACCCATGATAACCAGGTCAATGTCTTCAGGCTGCTTTTTAGCCTGTTCCATTGCTTCACGGCCGGCGGCAAGTGACATAGTCACGGTTTCTGGCTCATCACCTTCCAGTGCTGGAGAAAAATTTGGTGCCATGCGCTCAGGGTCAAGCATACCGTCTTTATACATAACGTAGCGCGACTTGATGCCAGAGGCTTTCTCAACGAACTCGCTGCTCGATGTTGGCAGGGCTTCTACCTCGCCAGCTTCGATAGCTGCAGCGTTTTCAGCATTGAACTTCTCAACGTAGGCGTTGTAAGCCGCGATCAGTTCGTCGTTAGAGATTGTGTGTGGTGGAGTGAACAGGCCGGAACCTGAGATAACAATGTTCGACATACATGCAAACCTTTTTTATTTTCAATTATCCCTGCTAACGTCCGCTGTTCCAACCGTTGCCGGCAGCAGGTGAGAGTTTTGTCCTGTATTACCGTGTATCAGCGTTGCAGGTTAGATAGAGCTGCTTTCGCTTTTGGGTTACGGCGCAGTAGTAGAGCAGTATTGCCGATCTGTTGGACCAGTTCTGCACCGGTCTGTTTTACCAGTTCTGCAATAACGGCTTTCTTAACATCCCGGTCGCCCACAGAAACTTTAATTTTGATCCGTTCGTGGTCGTCCAGAGCGCGGTTGAGTTCATCCATAACCCCGTCTGTCAGGCCGTTAGAGGCGACAGTAACGATAGGGTTCAGAGTGTGGCCAATGGAGCGATAGGCCTTTTTCTGCTCATTGGATAATGCCATAGGGTTCGGTCACTCAGCAGTAAGGTGTAAAATAGGCCGATAGTATACCTCACCAGTGGAGTAAAGACTGCATATGGCCCGCTCTAAATCCAGCGCCGGTTGGTTAAAAGAACATGTTGATGACATCTGGGTGCAGAAAGCACAGCAGGATGGCTACCGTACCCGTGCCAGCTATAAGCTGATAGAGCTGGACGAGAAAGATAATCTCATTCGCCCGGGATCAGTGGTTGTGGATCTTGGATCGGCTCCCGGAGGCTGGTCGCAGGTGGTTGCTCAGCGTGTTGGGGAGAAAGGGCTGGTCATCGCTTCTGACATTCTGCCCATGGACTCAATCGCCGATGTCACCTTTATTCAAGGGGATTTCACCACTGAAGAGGTGTATGACGAGCTGGTTGAAGTTATTGATGGTCGCCCGGTTGACCTTGTAATCTCAGATATGGCCCCCAATATGAGTGGTATGGCCTCAATTGATCAGCCGGGTGCTATGTATCTGGTTGAACTGGCGTTGGATATGGCGCGCCAGGTGCTGAAACCAAACGGCTGCTTTGTTGCCAAAGTATTTCAGGGTGAAGGGTTCGATGCGTACCTGTCAGATGTACGCGATTCCTTCTCGAAAGTAATGATTCGTAAACCTAAGGCCTCAAGGGCGCGTTCTCGTGAGGTTTACCTGGTGGCGAAGGGTTTCCGTCCCTGATAAATGACTGCTAAGCTTAGCAAGTAGTAACGGCCGCTCCTGGCCTGATGAGAAGGTGGTGCCACGCATGGCGAAGAATTTTGTTTTCTGGGCTGTAATTGCTGCTGTACTGATGCTGGTCTTCAACGGCCTGAATCCAGTTGATCGCAGTGATAACTGGTCCTACTCCGAGTTTATGTCAGCCGTCCAGACCGGACAGGTGCAGACGGTGACAATTTCGGGGCAATCCATAAAAGGCAGCACTCAGTCGGGCGCCTCATTCGAGACTGTGATGCCAACCTACGACGACAAGCTGATGGATACACTGCTTGAGCGTAACGTCGAGGTGATTGGTGAAAAGCCTGAGAAGCAGAGCTTCCTTTCTCAGTTGCTGCTCGCGTCTCTGCCAATTCTGATCATCATTGCTGTATTTATGCTGTTCATGCGTCAGATGCAGGGCGGTGGTTCTGGTCGCGGTGGCCCGATGGCGTTTGGTAAGAGCAAAGCCAAACTGCTGAGCGAAGATCAGATCAAGACCACGTTTGAAGACGTTGCTGGCTGTGATGAAGCCAAAGAAGACGTAAAAGAGCTGGTTGAGTTCCTGCGTGAGCCGGGTAAGTACCAGAAGCTGGGCGGTAAGATTCCGCGTGGTGTGCTGATGGTTGGTCAGCCAGGTACGGGTAAAACCTTGCTGGCGAAAGCGATTGCCGGCGAAGCGCGTGTACCTTTCTTTTCAATTTCCGGTTCTGACTTCGTAGAAATGTTTGTAGGTGTTGGTGCATCCCGTGTGCGTGACATGTTTGAACAGGCTAAGAAGCAGGCTCCGTGTATTATCTTTATTGACGAAATCGATGCTGTTGGCCGCTCCCGTGGCGTTGGTATCGGTGGTGGTAACGATGAGCGTGAACAGACTCTGAACCAGCTTCTCGTAGAGATGGATGGTTTTGAAGTTAACGACGGCATCATCGTAATTGCGGCGACTAACCGTCCTGACGTACTGGACCCTGCAC
>JAYNJA010000314.1:0-1696 GCA_038109705.1 Thalassolituus sp.
ACATTGATCGGTGCTGGTCCGCCAATTGATGAATCCCTTCGAGCGCTCGCAGATCAGACTGAACGCCAGAAGACCAAAGCCATGGTACTGGCTATCCGGGCGAAAGTTCTTGAAGGCTACACACTGGCGAAAGCGATGCAGGAATTTCCTCGTGCTTTCCCGCTTTTGTTTCGCTCTACCGTGAGTGCGGGAGAACAGTCGGGTAATCTCGCTGAAGTACTTAACCGTCTGGCAGAATACTCAGAACGCTCTCATGAATCGTCACAGAACATCCGCAACGCGACGATTTATCCGATTATTCTTGTTGTGGTAGCTTCAGGGATCGTTGCTTATCTGGTAACCAACGTTGTCCCGAATATTGTCGATGTCTTTGTGAAGAACGGGCAGGAGCTGCCATGGTTGACGCAGGCGGTTCTGAACTTCAGTTACTTCCTTTCTGCCTCATGGATCTATCTGACCATTGGTGTCGTTGGTGGCGTAACCTTGTTCGCCAATATGATGCGTAAGAAGGGCTTTCGTAAAAAAGTACATCAGACGGTTCTGCGCTTGCCGTTTATTGGTCGCTTTAACCGCGACATGAATACCGCGCGCTTCGGAAGTACGCTGGCCATTCTCACCAGCAGTGGTGTTCCTTTGGTCGAAGGTATGCGTATTGCCAGTGAGGTTGTCACCAATATCCCGGTTGCTGAGGCACTGACAGAATCAACGGTTCGCGTTAGTGAAGGCGGTAGCCTCCACAATGCATTGAAAGAAACTGGTTACTTTTCACCGATCATGCTGCATATGATTGCCAGTGGCGAAAGCAGTGGTGAGCTCGATTCAATGCTCGCCCGCACGGCTGAACAGCAGGAAAAAACTCTCGAAAATACCGCATCTGCGCTTATCTCAGTATTCCAGCCTGTGGCTCTGCTGACGATGGCTGGCGTGGTCGCGCTTATTGTGGTGGCTATCATGCTGCCCATCCTCGAATTACAACAAATGGTGCAATAGGAGAAACACATGCGTCATCTCAAATCAAAAGCCCGCTCTACAGCGAAATCTCAAAGCGGTTTTACCCTTATCGAGGTTATGGTCGTTATCGCTATCATCGGCGGCATCATGGGTCTGGTAGCAGCAAATATCATGGGTTCTGCTGACAGCGCCCGAATTGAAAACACCAAGAACCAGATCAAGCTGGTTGAAGGCGCGCTGGAAATGTACAAACTGCATAACTTCCGTTTCCCAACCACGGAGCAGGGGCTTGAGGCTCTGGCACAAAAGCCAACGTCTTCTCCGGAACCAAAGAACTATCAGAACGGTGGCTATCTGAAGGGCGGCAAGCTGCCGGTGGATGCCTGGGATAACGAATTCCTGTATTTCGAAGACAAGGGCCGCTACGAGATCATTTCTCTTGGCTCTGACGGCACTGAAGGCGGCGAAGGCGATGCCGCGGATATCAGCAGCCAGGATATCTGATGCGTCATCTGCAGCGTGGTTTTACTCTACTGGAGATTATGGTTGTTCTGATGATCATCGGGCTTTTAATGTCCATGGTGAACCTGAACTTCACAGACCGCGCTGCACAAAGAGAAACAGAAACGCTGGCTCGTCAGATTGAAGCGGCGTTTAACCGTTATCGGGAAGAGGCGGTCTTTCAGAATATCGACCTTGGTGTGGCCTGGCTGCCAGAGGAGTTTCTTCTGCTTGCTTTCTATGA
>JAYNJA010000314.1:1706-3196 GCA_038109705.1 Thalassolituus sp.
GGATAACGCTGGAGGTCAGCGGAGAAGAGCTGCCGCAGCCAGAGGATCCTGATGATGTTGGCCCTGAGCCCGCACTCGTGTTTCTCTCATCTGATGAATACCTTCCGTTCTCCATGCATTTTGAGCATCTTGAGGATGAATCCTTCTCCGTGGTGGTCATGGGCGATGGGATTGGTCCGGTTGTCAGACGGCTTGAGCAGCGCGATGAATAAGAATTTAGTAAGCCGGAATGCCGGTTTTACACTCCTCGAGGTCATGGTAGCTGTCGCTATTTTTGCCGGTATTGCCGTGACCATGTCAGACACGACCAGTATGCGGGTGAACAACCTGCTTTCGATCCGCACAATGACGTTGGCTTCGTTCGTCGCTGAAAATCACCTCACCGATATCCGCATTGCCGGTGGTGCCCCTCAGCCTGGTGAAACCAACCGGACAGCAGAAATGGCAGACCAGGAATGGCTATTACATACAAAAGTGACTAAGACGCCTTTCCCTGAAGTAATGCGCATAGACGTATCCGTTGCCTTGCCAGAGCAGCCGGACACCACGGTGTACACCCTGTCAACTATCCTGGGGCCAAATTGATGCTCCGGAGTCGTGGTTTTACTCTGCTTGAAGTTCTCGTCGCTGTCGCGATTTCGGCGGCGGTAGGAATTGGCGCCGTTCAGTTGTTGAGCACAGTATCTGGTGTAAACAAGTCTTCCATTGAGACGTCCGACGAAATTGCTGCGCTCCAGCGTCTTAATCAGGTACTGGGTAGAGATTTCGGCCAGTACATCAGTCGTGGCATACGTAACGAATATGGCGACGATGCACCGGCGTTAATGATCGGTAGTGGCGATTACCCTCTGGAGATGACCATCGCTGGCTGGCGTAACAACCCTGTTACCGACGACCCCAGATCAACCTTGCAACGGGTTGCCTACCGAAGCGAGGAGATAGATACCGATGCCTGTCGTCCGGCCCTTGAGCGCCTTGCATATAGCCAGGGGATTTCACCCGACGATTATCAGGATGAAGGGGAGTGTCTGGTTCGCTATTACTGGCCAATGCTCGATCGGGGCGATGATTCAGAACCGCGCGCCCAGGTGCTTTATGACCAGATTGAGAACGTAGAATTTGAACTTGTTGTGCGTGAAGAAGCCGCCGCAGGAGGTTTTGAACTGGATACGGTCGATTTCTGGCCTCCAGTTTCAATGGAGGATGGCGGACCGTTACCGGTGGCACTGCTCATCCGATTTACCGCGCCGGGCTTCGGTAGCATCGTAAGACAGTGGCCAATCAGCTATGAATAATCAGTTGCGTCGCCAGAAAGGCATGATTCTGCTGATGGTACTGCTGGTTTTTTCTGTAGTGGCCATCCTCGCCACCTCTATGATCGAGCGTCAGTCGATCGATATTGAGCGTGCGCAAACACTATTCACTCAACAGCAAGCAAGGTTGTATGCGCTGGGAGCAGAGTCTGCCAGCAGAACTGGCCTGTTTATGGA
>JAYNJA010000315.1:0-3178 GCA_038109705.1 Thalassolituus sp.
GGCAAACTGTCTAATGCCCAGGTGATTGATATCAAGTCGATTCCGCATACCGGCAAAGTACTGTTCGGTACTACAGTGACCATTATCAACCTCGATACTGACGCAGAAGTTCAGTACAAAATCGTAGGTGACGATGAAGCCGACATTAAAAATAACCGTATTTCTATTTCATCACCGATCGCACGTGCACTGATCGGTAAAGAAGAAGGTGACACGGTTGTCGTGCAGATTCCAAGCGGTACTGTTGAGTATGAAATTGATCAGGTAGAGCACATCTGATCGGCGTAGTTCACTCGTGCTGATTCGCATCCTCATGAGGTGCACAGAGAAGCCCGCGTCCTGCGGGCTTTTTTGTGCATGGGGGGTGCTAAAGCGGGGATTCAGTATTTATCGGTTGGTCGACGCAATTTTCATAACCTGCCAGTAAGAAGGTGGCTCAGGCAGAATCTGATGTTTCTGTAGTTTTTGATGCAGTGCAGGTAACTGCCACCAAGGTACGGAGACTAAGGCGTGATGCTCGATATGAAAGTTCACATTAAATGGAGCAAATAGCGCCCGGCTGATCAGACCTGCTTTGGTGGTTCTCGTATTTTTCAGCATATCGCCGGTGCGCTCAGTCACGGCGTGCTCGGCGATCGCTCTTACACGGATGCAGAAGGGGTATGTAAATAGATAGCCCGCCCACCAGATGGCAAAGATTTCTGGTGCTCCCAGTGCCAGAGTTATCGCAAAAAAAATGGTGTGAAAAATCAATGTTCGATAGCTGTTTTTCAAAAAAGTACGGAGCAGTGCCAGTCTGGTAGTCGGACGTTCTGGCAGGTAATCGACGACACCGGTGACGTTCCAGCGCAGTACTTCGGCATTCATCATAGCTAATCCGACCAGAGATTTAAGGCCAGTCTGCCCGGATAGGTCCCGGAAGAACTTGCGTGTCAGTGACTTGCGGCTGGTCGGAAAGCCTTCTATCAAAGGCAGGTCGACATCCTGCTTTGTGCCAGTGTGAACATGGTGTTGGGCATGATGTTTACGGTATTTGATCAGGTCGAGGTATACCGGAGCGGCACACAACCAGCGGGTGACTCTGTCGTTCAGTTTGGCGTTGGCAAAGAGGGTTCTGTGTGCACCTTCGTGAGTGAGAATCGCCAATGCAAGTATGCGCCCACCGACCAGAAATACACCTGCGACAACCAGTGGCAGGCCCCACCAACCTATAGTATTTAAGGTGGCTTGTATCAGAATGAGTAGTGCGATGATTGTAGCCCAGCAGCTCAGTACTGCCATCCAACCCTTGATATCTGAGCGTCGGTGCAGATCCTTGATGGTTTCTTCACCCAATAGTTGTGTTAGCCGGTCGCGTGCAGACTGACGCTCGAGTCCGGTTTCAAATAGTACCCGATCATCACCAGTCGAGTTGAGATCCAGATTGCTGTCAGGGTTGCTATCGTTATTCGTCAATGCGTCTTTCATAGTGAATTTCTTCTCTTATTTTTATCTAAATTACACAAATACTAACAATGCGTCAAATGGTGTAATATCTAAATTGAGAGAATAAGGCTTGTGTTAACATGGCTTTTTTCTCTGCCTCGTCTCAGTTATGTCCGCCTCTGCTTCTGTGTATCCCGTAAAAAAATTGATCATTAATCTGGTGAAAGAGGCCGCCAGGCCTGTGTCTGCCGGTATGTTGATCCGTATGGGAGAGATCTTCGGTATTGAGGCGAATAACGTCCGTGTCACTCTTAATCGCTTAACGAAGACTGATCTGCTTGCTGTCAGTGAGCGTGGTGTTTACGAACTTGGATTTGCAGCACTTGGCCTGGCGGAACAGCAGCGAAGCTGGCGACAGCTGGAATCATCACTGCGGGACTGGGAAGGAGAGTGGCTGGCTATCTATGTTGCTCACCTTGGTCGCCGCGATAGAAAACAACTGAAGGCTCGTGAGCAGGCCGCTACAATGCTGGGTTTTGCTGGCTGGCATCAGGGGCTGCTAATCCGCCCTGACAATCTGGTGATGTCGATTGATGAGGTCGATAGCAAGCTACATCAGCTCGGCATGGAGGCGGAAGCTTCAGTTTTCCGGATTAATACGTTTGCCCGTGGATCAGAACCTGATCCGTCGTTGTTATGGTCTTCTGAGGCTCTGGAAGAGAGCTATAGGGGGCACATTCATACCATGCGCACCTGGCGAGTCGGAATGGAAAGAAAAACCCTCGATGAGCAGGCGCGGGAATGTTTTCTTATAGGTGATGAGGTGCTTCGATCTATCGCTTACGACCCAAGACTCCCGGTTGAAATGCTGAATACTCAGTTACGCCGTGACATGATTAATGAAATGGCAGAATTCGATGATCTTGGTAAGAAGATCTGGAACGAGTTTATGGATTCACTCCGGACGGAGGCAGATGCCTGAGCTCTGCCAGGCACTCTGTATCTGGTTGGGTTGGCAATCTGTCTTCCGTCTTTGCGGTAGGCATTAAGGGCAGCTGATCAGCTCAATATTCAGGTTGTCTGATCCATCGTCTTTTTCGATGGCTTTCATCATGTCCTGTAGGCGCTGCCGTGCTTCGCGGCGCTTCAGGGCTTTGTTATAACGACGGATACTGACTTCGTCATTGAGCTCCAGCGCAGGAACCGGAGTCGGCTTATTATTCTCGTCCATGGCAACCATGGTGAAATAACAGGTGTGCGTGTGGCGCACGACTTTCTTCTGGATATCTTCGGCAATCACTTTAATGCCGATTTCCATGGAAGTGCGACCTGTGTAGTTTACCGTCGCCAGGCAGGTGACCAGTTCGCCAATGTGGATAGGTTGCTTAAACAGTACGTTATCGACTGACAGGGTGACGGCGTAATTGCCGCTATAACGCATGGCGCAGGTGTAGGCGACTTTATCCAGAAGCTTTAGCAGTTCTCCGCCATGCATGTTTCCTGAGAAATTGGCCATGCCAGGTGTGACCAGTTCGGTCATTTCGGTGTGTGCTACGTTCAAGGTCGGCCTCTGATTTTCATTTGTCAAACATCTGTCCATTTTACTGTTTTTTTCACGAATAACAGCGGCTTACGGAGTTCGTCCTGAATGTCATGCATAAAAAAGCCGCGAATTTCGCGGCTTTTTCAATACACGACTGGCAGAAAGTTCTATCAGATTTTCTCAACCAGAAGGCTACCTACAGAGTAACCT
>JAYNJA010000316.1:0-3120 GCA_038109705.1 Thalassolituus sp.
CTCATCAGCAAAAATACTGAGACTCCCTATTTGCCTGTCTTCGCCACCGTCGGAGGCGGGGACACTCAATGGAGTGCGGAATTCACGGACGTCACCAATCAACTGCGTGGTCCCCTGCTTCACGATGAACTGAGTCGCCGACTCCTGCACCAGGCCACCGACGATGCCAGGGTGCCCGGTAATGCCCGTCAGGTTTGCAGTAATCGACTCTCTGTCATAGTTATATAGGGCCAGCGCCACGCTCGACGATGCCTGCTCCAGCAATCTGGTGGCGGCATCTCTGAACTTCTGCTGTTCTACCCGATAATCGAGAACCATCTGAACCGCACTGAATAACATGCCGATTAACAGGCTCCAGAACACCACCTGTGCGGTCAGTTTCTTATCTATAGATGACACTGTACCAACTCTGACGTCCACTGATTCCCTCAGTATAGACGGCGTTAGCGAACTGGCACGGCGGTGCGGTCTACAACTTTGCGCATGACAAACGAAGAATGTACACCACTCACGCCTTCAATCCGGGTCAGGGTACCCAGCAGAAACTGCTGATACGCATCCATATCCTCAACCAGAACCTTCACAACGTAGTCAGCGGATTGCCCGGTAATCAGATAGCATTCCAGCACCTCCGGGCATGCAGCTAACTTTTCCTCAAAGTTGTTAAAACGCTCAGGCGTATGGCGGTCCATACTGATACTGATCAGCGCGAGCAGATCGAGCCCCAGCTTACGGGCATCCAGCATCGCCCGGTAGCCTGTAATCAGACCGCTCTCTTCCAGCGCCTTCACCCGCCGCGAACAGGGGGACGGTGACAGGCCGACTTTATCTGCCAATTCGATATTGCTGAGGCTGCCATCCGTCTGCAGCAACTCCAGAATACGCTTATCGGTACGATCCAGTTGAATCTGAGGGGATTTTGCCACGCCGAACCTCCAAAAAGAATAAAAACACCAACATAAATAACATATGAGCAATTTTATTGCTAAAAAACCTGAAAACATCAGCATATTTGCAACCAAACGCCTGCAAAGCATGCATACAATGGTTCCATACTGTTGAGGCAGCCGGAGTATCCAACCAGATCCCGGTGGCAGAAGGCCCAAAAGGCTGACTGAGGCGAGACCCACAAGGTTAACCAACCCGCCAGACAGTACTCGAAACCGCTGACTACCCACTTAAGCTGAGCTGCTGCTATGACGACTTCTGAATCCCGCTTTAACCACACTAAATACCGCGCCTTCCCTAAGGTCCAGCTGAAAGATCGCCGCTGGCCGGATCAGGAACTGACGCAGGCTCCACTGTGGTGCTCAGTCGATCTGCGTGATGGTAATCAGGCCTTGATCGATCCTATGACGGTTGAGCAGAAGAAGCAGATGTGGGCCTTGCTGGTGCGTCTTGGTTTCAAAGAAATCGAAGTAGGTTTCCCGTCGGCGTCACAGCCGGATTTCGATTTTGTCCGCTGGTTGATCGAAGCCCGTCAGATTCCTGAAGACGTAACGATTCAGGTACTGGTTCAGGCCCGCGACGAGCTGATTGAACGCACCTATGAAGCACTCCGTGGTGTGCGTCGTGCGGTAGTGCATGTCTACAACTCGACCTCGCCTGTGCAACGTAACAAAGTCTTTGGTCTTGAGAAAAGCGGCATCATCGATATCGCCCGTAAAGGCGCTGTAAAGGTCATGACCGAAGCGCAGAAGTACTCGGATACCGAATGGGTATTCCAGTACTCACCAGAAAGTTTTTCCAGCACTGAAGTCGAGTTCGCGACTGAAGTGTGTAATGCCGTAATTGATGTCTGGCAGCCAACGCCGGACAACAAAGCAATTTTCAACCTGCCTGCGACGGTAGAATCGGCGATGCCGAATATCTTTGCCGACCAAGTGGAATGGTTCTGTCGCAATGTCGATAAGCGCGACAGCATTACTGTCAGTATTCACACCCACAACGACCGTGGCTGTGGCGTCGCAGCAGCTGAGCTTGCACTGCTCGCGGGTGCTGACCGTATCGAAGGGACTTTGTTAGGTAACGGCGAGCGTACCGGCAATATGGACATCGTTACCATGGCGATGAACCTCTACAGCCAGGGTATTGATCCAAAACTGGATTTCAGTATCGCTGACGACATTATTGCGACGGTAGAAGCCTGTACAAATATTAAAACCCACCCGCGTCATCCGTGGGTTGGTGAACTGGTATACACCGCATTTTCTGGTAGCCATCAGGATGCTATCCGTAAGTGCCTGGCGCAGCAGAGCGATGAAGAACCGTGGGATGTGGCTTATCTGCCCATCGATCCGCAGGACATCGGTCGCACGTATCAGTCAGTGATCCGCGTGAACAGCCAGTCAGGCAAAGGTGGTGCGAGCTATATCGTCGAACAGGCGTTAGGTGTCACTCTGCCGCGCTGGATGCAGATTGAATTTGCCCAGCATGTACAGGCGGCGGCTGAACGCTCTGCCCGCGAACTGAGCGGTGATGAAATCGTAGCGATCTTCCGCGCGGCATTTATGCCAAGTGGTGGTCATTACGAACTGGCAGGTTATCAAACCGAACATGATTCTCAGCACCATTCCATTCAGGCGGCACTGCACGACGGTAGTAACGTCACCACCATTCATGGCCAGGGTACAGGCAGCATCAGCGCATTCACGGACGCACTGCATAAAGCCACTGGTCTGGATGTTCAGGTGGTTCAGTTTGAGGAGCAATCACTGGGTGAAGGGTCGGATGCGCAGGCTATGGCATTTGTTCAGGTAAGCATTCAGGGACAGCGCTTTACTGCTTCAGCAAAAGACAGCGACACTCTGGCGGCCAGCCTGCAGTCGGTGATTGCCGCAGTAAACGTGGCTCTGGCTTCTGGTGTTAAAGCAGCCTGAATCAGGCGTCTTTAACATGTAACACCCGCGCGGGTATTCCTGCCCGCGCGAATTCTGCCAGCCAGGCTTTCTGGTTTTTCTGCAGTGTATCCCCAGGTCCTTTCACCTCAATCAGTTCGTACCCGCCTTCTTGCGGGAAACGGATAAGGTCTGGTAATCCGGCACGATGGTGCCTCAGGTCTTTTAACAGAAATTCAAAACACGCACGCCAGTGCGCAAGTGGAATTCTTGAGATGGCCAG
>JAYNJA010000317.1:0-307 GCA_038109705.1 Thalassolituus sp.
AGTTGTTACAAGTATGCCTGCTGATACTGCCCCTGTCAGCGTGCAGCACATTATCGCCTGAAAATTCCGAAACCACAGGTTTGCCGGGCAGCAACCTGAGCGAAGAGACAATGTCAGGCGTCACCCCGACGCCCCCCTTAATCCCGATTGAAGAAGCCCCAACAGAACCAGTACCTGAAACAGCCTGGGATCGCGTCGTGATGAATTTTTCGTTAGACAGCGAATCAGTGCATCCACGTGTTCAACGCCACATGGACTGGTACTTGCGCCACCCAAATCACCTTGAACAGGTATCCGAACGCGCAGA
>JAYNJA010000317.1:317-3120 GCA_038109705.1 Thalassolituus sp.
GCGCTACCTGCATTACATAGTAACTGAGGTCGAACGACGTGGCATCCCGGGAGAACTGGCCCTGTTGCCGATCGTTGAAAGCGCCTTCGATCCCTTCGCATACAGTCATGGCCGCGCGTCTGGCGTATGGCAATTTATCCCGTCCACCGGGCGAGCTTACGGACTTGACCAGGACTGGTGGCAGGACGGACGTCGTGACATACGCGCAGCAACCGGAGCCGCGCTCGATTATCTTGAATACCTGAGTGAGCGTTTTGATGGAGATTGGATGCTTGCCCTTGCCAGCTACAACTCTGGTGCAGGAACCGTACGCAAAGCCATCCGCAACAACAAGAAAGCGGGAAAAGATACTGACTTCTGGAACCTTGACCTCCCCAAAGAGACCCGGGCTTATGTGCCTAAACTTATGGCCCTGGCACACTTACTAAAAAACAGGGACGCATATGAACTGACCTGGTTTGATATTGCGGACGAACCCTACTTTACGGTCGCAAAGACGGGCGGACAGATAGATCTGTCCCAGGTCGCCGAGCTGGCGGACACCGAACTTGATGAAATCTACCGCCTTAACCCTCAGTACAATCGCTGGGCCACACATCCGGATGGTCCCCACGAAGTACTGATTCCAGCCACCTCGGAGCAGGTATTTGAACAGAACATCGCGCAACTGGATGACTCTGACCGCCTGAAGTGGAAACGCTACGTCGTCCGCTCCGGAGACAGCCTTATCAGCATTGCCAAACGGCATGACCTGACTGCTAGTGTTATCCGCAGCGCTAATGATCTCAGCAGTGATACCATCTACGCAGGCCAGGAACTGATGATTCCGTCGGCGCTGAAAGCCGGGGATAACTACAGCCTGAGCCTGAATGAACGCCTTGAGAAAAAACAGAATTCCGGACGCACCAGCAGCCGTTCAACTAAAATTGACTACTTCGTGCAGGATGGTGACAGCTTCTGGAAAATTGCGCAGATGTACGACACATCAGTAAATAAGCTGAGTCGTTGGAACGGCATGGCACCGGGTGATCCTCTTCGCGTAGGTCAGAAACTTACCATCTGGACAACTAAAAAGGATGGTAAGCGCGAAGTTGTGCGTAAGGTTTACTACCAGGTCCGCAATGGCGATAACCTGAGCGCGATCGCCTCCCGTTTTAACGTTAATGTCAGTGACATCCGTCGCTGGAACACGGACAAGCTCGGTGGCCGTTACCTCAAGCCTGGACAAAGCCTGACCCTTTATGTGGATGTCACTCGTTAAGAGATTTTTATTTAGCGTCTGCGCTGTTTGCTGTCTATCAGCGCAGGCGGCCACGCCCGCTCTGCTGAGCGGCAGTGCCGATGAGCTTACATCATTAGTCTGGTCACCTGCGGAGCGCAGCACCGGTTCTCCAAAATCAGGAAAACAGAATAAAGGGATATCCGGCACTTTCCGAACCACTGTAAATACCCTACCGTCTACCTGGTACCGATTTTCACAAAGCAACTCCCCCACGCTGAGCGATCTGTATTTACCGCTTACAGCGAAGTTCAACAATCAACACAAGCCGGTTCTGGCGCTGCGCTGGACAGACCAACCGGAGCAACACCGAATACTCTTTGAACTTCATCCCGCCGCTGTCTGGTCTGATGGAATTCCAGTCACAACGAAAGACATCGTTCAGACGCTGTTCCATTTCAGCGCTCCAGAACATCACATGTATTTCCAGCAGCGTCAGATAGCAGAACACATTACAGCAATTACTCGCTATAACAGCTCCCTCTTTGCCTTGCACTACCCCAAAACATTCAGCTCCGCACCGGACTTTATCTACCAGTTCCGACCGATAGCCGCACACACATTAGCGAACACTGATATCCCCCCGGCAGTCAACGGAGCCTATATTCCCACAGAGCTGACCAACGATGAGCTGATTCTCGAACGCCAGTCCCCTTGGTGGGCTGACATGCTGCCCGTTTTTTCAGACCGATTCAGCATCCGTAAAATACAAATACGCCAGGCATCCTCCGCCACAATCGATGAATTTGAACAGGGCCAGGTAGACTGCATTGAAAGCAGCAGCCGTGAAGCGAAACCCGGCGAATGGATGCGACGCCTGTACACGCGAGAACAGATAAACCTTGCGATAGCCGATAACGACACCATGCGGCAAACAGTCAGTCTGGTTATCCCTGCGCGACTGGATAGCAGCGACCAGCACGCGATATCCTCCTACGTCCAGAAGCTCCTCAGCGGAGATGACACATCACTGCCATCAGGCCTCAATATCTATTTCACAATAAGCCCGACACTGGAATGGCTCTCAAAAAGCGAAGCGCGTCAGATAAACAACGACGAATTACACTCCAGGCTCAGGACAGGTTTTTTTGAAGGGCTTATCATCAGCACAGCAAAAGATAAGGCGACTGAAATTGTGACTAAAGTTGCACTGAGCAATGAACCTTTCAATATTGTTCCACTGTATGACATTCCCTATCATCTCTATGCCTGCTGGGCGTGGGTTGCGTTACCCGACCCGGACGTGCATCAAAATATCAACCTGTCACCGCTCGACCCAGTGCGTGGCGGTTATATAGGGATAGATCGCCGTAAACGCACACAAGTACTGAACAACCCGGATCGCGGCAAACATGACAAACCCGTGATACTGTATTACCCGAACGAAAAATAACATGAAACAGGAGCTGCCCAGTGGGACTTCTCAGCGGAAAAAAAGCACTTATTGTTGGCGTTGCCAGTAAACATTCAATCGCTTACGCAATCGCCGAAGCATTCCATCGTGAAGGTGCTGAACTGGCCTTC
>JAYNJA010000318.1:0-2193 GCA_038109705.1 Thalassolituus sp.
ACCCATTAAACCCAATAAACCCATTAAACCCATTAAACCCATTAAACCCATCAAAAAGCCCCGCAATTGCGGGGCTTTTTGTATCAGCATCTGCGGCTACGATCAGCTGCGTTCAACTGCAAGCGCAACGCCCATGCCGCCACCGATACAGAGAGTGGCGAGGCCTTTCTTCGCGTCACGACGTGCCATTTCGTGGAGCAGTGTCACCAGAATCCGGCAACCGGAAGCACCGATAGGGTGACCGAGGGCGATGGCGCCGCCGTTGACGTTGATTTTGTCAGCGTCCCATTCAAGGCCTTTGTTTACTGACAGCGCCTGTACCGCGAAGGCTTCGTTGGCTTCGACCAGATCCAGGTCGGTAATACTCCAGCCAGCTTTTTTCAGTGCCTTTTTAGTTGCCGGAATCGGACCGGTACCCATGATGCGTGGTTCGACCCCCGCGTTAGAGTAACCTTTGATCACCGCAAGTACTGGCAAGCCCAGCTCGGCCGCTTTCTCTGTGCTCATCATCATAACGGCGGCAGCGCCATCGTTAAGTGAGGAAGCATTACCGGCAGTGACCGAACCGTCTTTCGAGAACGCAGGGCGCATGGCGGCGAGTTTCTCTGCAGTCGTGCCCGGGCGCGGGTTTTCATCCGTGTCAAAGACGATAGGGTCGCCTTTGCGCTGGGGAATCTGAACCGGAGTGATTTCGTCTTTAAACTTACCGGCTTCAATGGCTGCCAGTGCTTTATTCTGTGAAGCCGCGGCGAACTCGTCCTGCTCTTCGCGGGTTATCTGATAGTCACAGGCGATGTTTTCTGCCGTTGTGCCCATGTGGTAATCGTTGAACGCATCCCACAGACCGTCGACTACCATGGTATCAACCATCGTAATTGGTCCCATGCGCTGGCCATTGCGTGAGCCTGGCATCGCGTGTGGCGAGTTGGACATAGATTCCTGTCCACCGGCGATGACGATGTCAGCGTCACCGCAGCTGATTGCCTGCGCGGCCAGATGAACCGCTTTCAGTCCGGAACCGCAGACCTTGTTAATCGTCATAGCTGGCACGGTGGCAGGCAGGCCAGCACGAATTGCAGACTGACGAGCAGGGTTCTGGCCGCATGCAGCGGTAAGTACCTGGCCCATCAGTACTTCGCCTACGGTTTCCGGAGCAACGCCGGTTTTTTCAAGCAAAGCGCGGATTACCGTACTGCCAAGGTCAACCGCGCTCAGGCTGGCCAATGAACCGCCGAAACTGCCGATGGCAGTTCGTGTTGCAGCAACAATTGCAACTTCAGTCATAAGAATCTCCGATATTCTTTAACGAGTAAAAGCAGACAGCTCTGCCGGGCGCTACAGCTTGATGCAGTGTTACTTATAGCGCGTGGCGGAGGCTTGCGGGAGAGTTTGTCGGCGATTGCTTCACATTCCCGACAATAGGTGAGCTTGTGGCCTCAGCTATTCAATCAGCGAACTGTGAAGGAGGGCAGGCTTTCAGTAGCCGCCCTGTTCAGTGATCGCCCTGATCAGTGCGATCAAGCTGGCCGAGATCCAGTACCGGTGATGCGTCGATGTGCTGGGCATCCATCATGTGCGCAACACGCTCAAGTGAGGTCAGAATCATGGTCTGCTCCCAGTCGCGGAGGTCCTGAAACTGCTGCACAAAACTGTCCTGGAGGGGCTTGGGAGCATCCAGCAGGGCCTGCTGGGCCAGCTCTGTCAGGTGCACGTAGACCTTACGCTTGTCCGTGCTGCCTCGTTCGCGGAGGACAAAATCCCGCTTCTCCAGGCGGTCAATGATGGTCGTCACGGTCGCTTGCGACAGGCTTACCTTGCGGGCGACATCGCCGACCGTGAGCTCGCCGTGATGACGTAACGTCTGCAGGATCAGTAATTGCGGGGACGTCAGGCCAGAAACTTTACTCAGTTGTTTAGAGTGCAGATCGGTCGCCCGAATTATCCGTCGCAGAGCGACCAGTACTTCGTCATAACGGTTCATGGATTGTTCGTCTTCCAACAGAGGGGTGGTTGTCTTGCGCGCTATTTTACCCTTTTGCTGTTCGATCGTGTACGAAATATTCATCGTAGATACGAACTCCCTTCGGTCTTGGGATGTCGCTCTTCGCCCAATACTTAGATGTCGATATATAGATCTCTATGTAATAAACCTTTCGTTTGATAGGTTTGTCAGCGAATTGAGCCATTTATGGT
>JAYNJA010000318.1:2203-3112 GCA_038109705.1 Thalassolituus sp.
TTACTGAGCTGTTTCGAATGCAGGTCGGTCGCACGGATGATACGTCGCAGAGCGACCAGTACTTCTTCATAGCGGTTCATTGATTGATCATCTTCTGACAAAGGGGAAGTTGTTCTGCGCGAGATTTTACCCTTTTGTTGTTTAATCGTGTACGAAATATTCATTGTGAAAATAAACTCCCGGTGTGTTTTCGATGTCGTCACCGAGTATATGATTAGACATCTAAATTTAGAGTTCTATGGGAATATTAGCATAAATGATGTTTTTTCGCTGTTTTGTGGTCATTTTAGTTGACTATATATATCTCTTTAGGAATTTTGTCTTTATTTACTTAAAATATATTTAGTGTTGTAAATAATTTTTCATTGCCTATAATGTTTAGAGTTCAAAGTAATTGACAAGCAACTCAACTGACGTCGGGGACGTAATGGCAAACGCCGGTACGCGGAACCCGAAGAGGACATGAATCAGATACTGGCGCAGGCTGCGCCCAATGAGAAAGACCAGGCACAGCGACTTATCACTCTGCGTAAACCAAACCCGGAAGATGGATCAGTCGTTCATGGACTGATCGAACGCTGTAAGCCTCTCGATACGAATTCTATGTACTGCAATCTGCTGCAGTGCTCTCACTTCCGCGACACAGCGGTACTGGCCGAAGAGAACGGTGAAATCGCCGGCTTTATCTCGGGCTATCTGCTCCCGGAGCAACCAGACACTCTGTTTGTCTGGCAGGTAGCTGTAAGTGAAAAAGCTCGTGGTCTGGGTCTGGCGAGCAAAATGCTGTCAGAGCTGATCAACCGTCATGAAGGTCATGTCCGCCACCTGCACACCAGCATTACGCCGGGCAACGAAGCATCGTGGAATACCTTTAAGCGACTGGCGAAAACGCTGGACGCACCTCTCAAC
>JAYNJA010000319.1:0-3102 GCA_038109705.1 Thalassolituus sp.
ACTATTTTCGATTAAAGATCGTCACGGTACTGAGTTTTCTGTGGCACCGATTCCTCTGGGCGGTTACGTCAAAATGCTGGATAGCCGGGAGGCGCCGGTACCTGAGCATTTACGTCATCAGGAATTCAACAGCAAATCCCCATGGGCACGGATAGCGATCGCCTCAGCGGGACCTGTAGCCAACTTTATCTTTGCCATTATTGTCTACACCATTCTGTTCTGGGGCGGCACGCGTGGCATGGTGCCTGTGATTGGTGACGTCGATGCACAGTCTCCAGCAGCGATTGCAGGCCTTGAAATTGGCGATGAAATTATTGCCGTCGATGGCGATGAAGTCGGCTCCTGGCAGGATGTCAGCTGGTATCTTCTGAGCTATATCGGTGAAACAACACTGGTGCCGGTGACCGTTCAGCGCCCCGGCAGCAGTGAGCCATTGATCTATCAGTTACCTGTTACTGAATGGTTGAGCGACACAGAAACACCGGATCCATTACGTGGTATCGGTATCCTGCCGCGTATGCCGGAAGCTTCTCTTGAAATTGCGCAGGTTATGGAAGGTTCCGCAGCCGATAGCGCCGGTATTAAGCAGGGCGATATTCTTATCGCAGCGAACGGTGAACTGATTCAGAACTGGGGCCAGTGGGTGGCGTTGATCCGCGGCTCGGCAGAGCAGTCGGTCACGATAGACCTCGAGCGTTCTGGCGAGATGCTGACGCTAGAAGCGACCCCAGCAAAAATTATCCTCGATAGCGGTGATACTATCGGTCAGATCGGAGTAGTACCGGTCGCTATCGAAATTCCTGAGGACTGGATTCGTACCAGTTACCCGGGTTTGCCTCGCGCCTTTGTGATGGGCCTGGAGAAAACCTGGCAACTGATCGTTATCACTCTCGACTCATTATGGAAAATGCTTACCGGAGACCTTTCGGTAAAGAACTTGAGTGGCCCTATTACGATTGCTAAAGTAGCCGGCGATTCCGCAACCGGCGGCTTAATCGTGTTTGTGAATTTTCTCGCATTGTTCAGTGTTTCGCTGGGCGTGCTGAATCTTCTGCCGGTACCGATGCTTGATGGCGGACATATTCTTTTTTATACAGCTGAACTGCTTCGTGGTAAGCCCTTACCTGAATCGGTTCAGATTGCTGCGGTCAAGATAGGCATGGCATTACTGCTGATGCTGATGATGGTCGCTTTTTACAATGATATCAGCCGCCTCTGAGTGGGCTGCTAGTAGGTTCTATAGTCAATGCGTTTTTTGCTGTCGGTTTTGTGGTTGTCACTGATTTCTTTCTCACTGCATGCCGCGCCATTTGTTGTTGAAGACATACGCCTCGAAGGTCTGCAGCGTGTGTCTGCAGGTACTGTTTTTGCTGCATTTCCGGTATCTACCGGAGACAGCGTCGACGACGTACGTCTTGCTGAAGCAACGCGGGCACTCTTTCGCGAAGGCCTGTTCGATGACATCTCTATCTACCGCGACGGTGACGTACTGGTACTGCGCTTAGTTGAACTGCCAACCATTACCGCCATAGATATCGAAGGTAATAAAGCCATTCAGACTGAAGCCCTGATGGATGGTCTTAAGCAGAGTGGCCTGGCTGAAGGCTATGTGTTTAAGCGTGCAACACTCGAGCGTATTTCACTCGAGCTTGAACGTCAGTACGTCGCTCAGGGCCGTTATGACGCAAATATCGTTACCGAAGTGGAAGCACTGCCACGTAACCGTGTTGCCCTGAACATCAAAGTGGATGAAGGTAATGTAGCCACCATTCACCACATCAATATCGTTGGCAACGAAGTTTTTGACGATGAAGAACTGCTGCGCCCTCTGGCACTGCAGAGCACCAACTTCTGGTCCTGGTACTCCAGCGATAACAAATACAGCCGTGAAAAACTGGCGGGTGATCTCGAAACGCTGCGCTCGTACTATCTGGATCGCGGTTATATCCGCTTCAATATCGAATCTACCCAAGTGTCCGTATCTCCGGATAAACGCGGTGTCTACATCACCTTGTCTGTTTCTGAGGGTGAGTTGTACAACATCCGCGATGTGAAAATTGCCGGTGATCTGGTACTGGACGAAGAAGAACTGACCCGTCTGTACATGGTCGAGAACGGCGATATTTTCTCCCGTCGTCGTGTCACTTTTACCAGTGAACTGATGACCAAGCGTTTGGGTAATGATGGTTACACCTTTGCCAAGGTGAACGGCATTCCTAAAATTGATGATGAAGAACGTATGGTCGATCTGACCTTCTTCGTTGAGCCGGGCAAGCGCACCTATGTTCGCAGCATTCAGTTCGCGGGTAATGACGGTACCCGTGATGAAGTACTGCGTCGTGAAATGATTCAGATGGAAGGCGGTTGGGCTTCTACAGAGAAAATTGAAGCAGGTAAGAATCGTCTGAACCAGCTGGGCTTCTTCAAGCAGGTCACGGTAGAGACCCCACCGGTTGCCGGTACTGATGATATGATTGATGTAAAGTATCAGGTTGAAGAGCAGCTTAGTGGTAGCCTGAACTTCAACATCGGTTATGCCGCAGGCTCAGGAATGATTCTCGGTGCCAGCGTCAGCCAGAATAACTTTATGGGTAGCGGTAACCGCATGTCGCTGGGTGTTCAGAAGACCGATACAGTGCAGTCGTACAACTTCTCTTACCTTAACCCGTACTACACCATTGATGGCGTCAGTCGCGGTTTTAATATGTTCTACCGCGAAACTGACTTCGCCAGCCTTTCCAGCGTCAGTGATTACCAGACCAACACCTATGGTGGTGACGTCACTTTTGGTTATCCGATTTCACGTCGTCAGCGTCTGTCGTTCTCTATTGGTTACGCTAATACAGAAATGTACACCGGCAGCTCTGTGCCAGCGGAAATTACCGACTTTATCGATAACGAAGGCGATGTATTTAACGAATATACGCTGGGGCTGAGCTGGCGTTACAGCTCGCTTAACCGTGGTCTTTTCCCGACAGCAGGTATGGAGCATAAGGTCCGTGCCGACGTTTCCGTCCCAGGAAGTGATCTGACGTATTACAAAGCAAGCTACACCTCAAACTATTACTTCCCGATAGTGGATGAGTGGAGTCTGCGCCTGCG
>JAYNJA010000320.1:0-3089 GCA_038109705.1 Thalassolituus sp.
GTGTGCTGGTTGAAGGTTCCGTGAAAATTGGCGATCAGCTGACCGCGACGGTTGATGCTGAAAAACGCGCTTCTACTGCGATTCACCACTCAGCAACGCACCTGCTGCATGCAGCACTTCGTACCGTACTGGGTGAACATGTGGCACAGAAGGGCTCGCTGGTTACCTACGACAAGCTGCGTTTCGACTTCTCTCACCTTGAAGGTGTAAAAGCCGAAGAGATCGCTCAGATCGAAAACATGGTGAACGCACAGATCCGTGCAAACACCGAAGTATCGACCCGTCTGATGAACATCGAAGATGCAAAAGCGTCTGGTGCGATGGCACTGTTCGGCGAGAAGTACGATGACGAAGTGCGTGTACTGTCGATGGGGGTTGATAACTTCTCTGTTGAGCTCTGTGGTGGTACTCACGCCAAACGTACCGGTGATATTGGTCTGCTGAAAATCAGCTCTGAAAGCTTTATGGCAGCTGGAATCCGTCGTTTTGAGGCTGTTTTGGGTACGGCGGCACTGTATTACATTGCTAATTAATACGCGACTCTCTCAGGTATCGCTCGTGCTCTGAAAGGCTCTACCGATAATGTTGGAGATAAAGTCGAGCAGATGATTGCCCGTAGCCGTCAGCTCGAAAAAGAGCTGGAAGCGCTTAAGTCGAAGCTGGCCTCCAGTGCTGGTTCTGACCTTGCGGGTCAGGCTAAAGACATCAATGGTGTGAAAGTCCTGGCTGAGAAGCTGGATGGCGCTGATGTTCCTGCGCTGCGTAACACCATGGATCAGCTGAAGAACAAGCTGGGGTCAACGGTCATCATGCTGGCGTCTGACGTTGATGGCAAAGTGACATTACTGGCTGGTGTGACCAAAGACCTGATCGCTAAAGTGAAAGCGGGCGACGCTGTTAAAGAGTGCGCTCCTTACGTTGATGGCCGTGGTGGTGGTAAGCCAGAAATGGCACAGGCTGGTGGCCAGAAGCCAGAAGGTATTGCCGACGCACTGGCAGCCTTTGAGAAGTGGGCTGAAGCCCAGCTGTAAAGCAGTGGAGGCCCCGTGATAAGCGGGGTTTCCCTGTAGATTGACTGAAGTGGCCTGAAATGACGCATGTTTGTCGCATCAGGCGCATCAGAGCGCATATGCGCTGCTTTTCTCCGGGTCGCATTTATTGTTTAATTGCGACCCTTTTTCGGACACTTACGCAGTTATCCTGATATGGCGTTATACGTACAGAAATACGGCGGTACATCGGTGGGCACCATCGAACGTATCGAGGCCGTAGCCGACAAACTGAAAGCCTTCCACGAGGAAGGACATCAGCTCGTTGTGGCGGTGTCCGCAATGAGCGGTGAAACAAACCGTCTGATTGGTCTTGCTAATGGCATTACCGACAATCCTTCTCCACGTGAGATGGATGTACTGGTATCCACGGGCGAGCAGGTCACTATTGCATTGCTGGCTATGGCGTTGGAAAAACGAGGCATTACCGCCCGCTCTTTCACCGGTTGGCAGGTTGGCATTAAGACCAACAAGGCATACATGAAGGCACGTATTGAAGATATTGAAACGTCCAAAATGCGTGAAGTACTGGACGCTGGCGGTATCTGTATCGTAGCTGGTTTCCAGGGCGTGGATGATGACAACAACATCACCACACTTGGGCGCGGTGGTTCAGATACCACAGGTGTTGCACTGGCTGCTGCACTGAAAGCGGACGAGTGTCAGATTTATACCGATGTTGATGGTGTATACACCACTGATCCGCGTGTTGTGCCTGCGGCCCGTCGCATGGACACGGTCACCTTCGAAGAAATGCTGGAAATGGCCAGTCTTGGCTCCAAGGTTCTGCAGATCCGTTCTGTTGAATTTGCCGGCAAATACAAAGTTCCACTGCGCGTGCTGTCCTCTTTCAAAGACGGTAACGGCACCCTGATCACAACCGAGGAGAACAGCTCCGTGGAAAAACCAGTAATCTCCGGTATCGCCTTTAACCGTGACGAAGCCAAAGTAACTGTTCAGGGTGTGCCTGACGTACCAGGCGTCGCATCGCGTATTCTGGTTCCAATCAGCGATGCTAATATCGAAGTCGACATGATCGTTCAGAACGTATCTGAGGATGGTACTACCGACTTTACCTTCACCGTCCACCGTAATGATTATCAGAAAGCAATGAAATTGCTGACCGAACTCGCCAATGAGTTAAATGCTGGCGGAGTTAGCGGAACTGATGACATCTGTAAGGTGTCTCTAGTAGGCGTAGGGATGCGCTCACATGCAGGTGTTGCGAGCAAAATGTTCAAAACACTGGCAGATGAAAACATCAATATCCTCGCTATCACTACCTCTGAGATTAAAATCTCTGTGGTGATCGATGAGAAATACCTCGAACTCGCTGTTCGCGCCTTGCACACTGCATTCGGCCTGGACGCAGAGGTCACAGAAGAGCAATAAAGCTCTCCTGTTATTAACGGGTGGCCCATGAAGGAAAGCCCGTTAATAACAAAAAGTTCTCATCATGAGAGGTTCCCGACTTTTAAACTGGCCGTTTTGGTCAATACTGGAAGAATGGGACATCAGGTGGTGAGAAACCAACAGCACCCTATACAGAATCAGGAATCTCAGGAGAACCTATATGCTTATTTTGACCCGTCGCGTCGGTGAAACACTGATGGTAGGTGATGAAGTTACCGTTACCGTTCTGGGCGTAAAAGGAAACCAGGTACGGATCGGTGTGAATGCCCCTAAAGAAGTTGCCGTCCACCGTGAAGAGATCTATCAGCGCATTCAGCGTGAGAAGGATGGCGGTGAAACAAACGGAAACTACTAACATCTTAATTTTGTTGAAATTTTTCCTTTGAAATTTCTCTGAACGTGGTATTATGCGCGCCGTGACATGGAGAGATGGCCGAGTGGCTGAAGGCGCACCCCTGCTAAGGGTGTATAGGTTTACCCCTATCGAGGGTTCGAATCCCTCTCTCTCCGCCACGTTCACCTCTGTGTTTACAGAGAGCGTATTTAAGCATTGACTCTTAGTTAAATGTCCATATAATACGCGCCCCACGATGCGCGCTCGTAGCTCAGCTGGATAGAGTACCTGGC
>JAYNJA010000321.1:0-3060 GCA_038109705.1 Thalassolituus sp.
GGGCTGCTGAGTGTTTCAAATGACATGGCGCAGATTACCATGCCTGGGCGTAGGGCAAGAGGGAGTTTGCCGTTATTGTAAAACTCCAGAACGATCTGGCCTTCCCAGCCGGGATCAATCCTGCCTGCAGTGACGTGTACCATCAGGCCCAGTCGCGCCAGTGAAGAGCGTCCATCCAGCCAGCCAACGAGGTCGTCAGGGATGCTCACCGACTCCAGTGTCGCGCCGAGAATCAATTCGCCCGGGTGGATGTACAGAGCCTGGTCCGCTGCGATTTCGATCTCTTTACTCATGATCCGGTCGATATCGCGCTCGAGCTGTTCACGTTCGCCGGAAAGGTCAAGGTGAGTTACCGAGTTATTGCTGAAGACACGGAAGCGGTGGTCAAGGCGCAGGTCGACACTGATACCGGCAATGGCGTCGTCGCCGGGGGCGGGTTCAATTACGATGTCACCGCTGGCGATTTTCTTTTCAATATCTGCGTCGCTGAGTCTCATATCCGGACCTTCTCTTTATGTTGGCTATCGGCTGAGCCGGGTAGCCTGAATCTGGTAACGAAGATCGCCGTTTTTGCGATCGCGTAAGCGGATCATTGGGTAGCCATCGACCTTGGCAAACCAGGCGTAGATCTCGCGTTTCTTATCTTTACGTACCTGCTGAACTTTGATGGCATCAAAAGAGCCAGCTTTGGTTTTTATCGTTTCTTCGCCAACCACTTTGAAGTGAAAGGTCTTTGTCTTCTTTTTTTCGAATACCGGAAACGAGAACTCCTGTAGCCCCTGGCTCAGGTAGAAACCAGCCTGGAGCATGTAGGTCAGGTTGTCCTGAATGCCATCCTGCCACTGATCTGTGATAACACGATTTTTTTCGGTGTCTTCAATGGTCCTGGAATCAGCCATGAAGTGCAGGGTACGGTCATCTTCATCGATGACGCCGGAGGAGCGGTACGAATAGTTAACCGGGATTATTTGTTGGCCTTGAACCAGGAAGTCGCTGATTTCATTGAGTGAAGCGATACTTGCTTCAGCACTGAAGGTCAGGTTCCAGAGTTGATCAGAGCGGCGGCTGAGAGTACGTGTCGCTTCGATATCAAAGCTGAACCAGCCAACTCGATATTCGCTGGTGTAATCGACGCTGTACTCTGCAATCGGAGCGGGGTTCTGACCTGCAGGTTCAGAAGCCAGTGTGGTCTGTACAAACAGTACCGCGACAATGGCAAGACAGCGTTTCAGCATATACGGATTCCTAAATATTGCGTCTATAGTAAGACGCAATTTTATCCTTCAAGTTTCACGCCTGATTCTGGCAGTACATTACCATCAAGGCAGGCTCGCCCTTTGATCATAGATAGCCGGCCTTCTACGAACCATTTCACAGCGATCGGGTAGATGATGTGCTCTTGCAGCTGAACGCGCTTTCTGAGTGTGTCTACATCATCACCATCCATCACCGGTACGCTCGCCTGTATCGCATTGGGACCGTCATCCAGGATTTCAGTAACAAAATGCACAGTAACGCCATGGTGGCTATCGCCAGCATCAAGCGCTCGCTGATGCGTATGCAGACCTTGATACTTCGGCAGCAGAGACGGATGGATGTTAAGCATCATTCCTTCGTATCGACGAACGAAATCCGGCGTAAGTATGCGCATAAAACCAGCGAGTACCACGAGATCTGGTTCGTAGTCGTCAATGGTACGCATCAGTGAAAAATCGAACTCGTCGCGCGATGTAAAGCCGCGATGGTCAATCACAGCAACCGGAATGTCCCGGTCGCGAGCCTTCTGTATGCCAGCAGCTTCAGGTTCGTTACAGATAACAGCGGCAATTTCAGCATCTATCTCACCAGCGCGGATTTTGTCCGCGATGGTGACCATATTGCTACCGGACCCGGAAATCAGAATGACTATCCGGGGACGGGAGGGCGCTTCAGTAGGGAAAGGCGACTGGGCCTGACTCATGCACGGCTACCTGTGAACTCAACCGCAGCTTCGCCTTCAGTACGAGGCTGGATTTCACCAATGATCCAGGACTGCTCACCTTCAGCATTCAGCAGCGCGACTGCAGAGTCGGCTTTTTCTTCTGGCAGAGCGATGATCATACCAACGCCACAGTTGAAGGTACGGAACATCTCGAAAGTATCAACGTTACCGTTTTCCTGCAGCCAGTTGAATACTTCTGGCCACTGCCAGCTGTTGGTATCAACGATTGCTTTGCAGTCTTCTGGGAGTACGCGTGGAATGTTTTCCTGGAAGCCACCACCAGTAATATGCGACAGAGCATGAATGTCTGACGCATTAATGAGTTTCAGTACTGACTTAACGTAGATTTTGGTTGGTGCCATCAGCGCGTCTGCGACAGGCTGCCCATCGAGATCAGCAGTCAGGTCAGCACCAGAAACCTCAATGATTTTACGGATCAGAGAGTAGCCATTTGAGTGCGGGCCACTGGAAGCAAGAGCAATCAGTTTGTCGCCAGCTTTCACTTTGCTGCCGTCGATCAGATCGTCTTTTTCTGCGATACCAACGCAGAAACCTGCGAGGTCGTAATCTTCGCCTTCATACATGCCTGGCATTTCAGCAGTTTCACCACCAACCAGAGATGCACCAGCCTGATGGCAGCCTTCGCCAATACCCTCGACGACTGCAGCCGCAACATCAACGTTCAGCTTGCCAGTTGCGTAGTAATCAAGGAAGAAAAGAGGCTCTGCACCAGCAACAACCAGATCGTTTACACACATAGCAACGAGGTCAATACCAATGGTGTCGTGCTTGTTCAGATCCATGGCCAGACGTAGCTTGGTGCCCACGCCGTCGGTGCCCGATACCAGTACAGGCTGGCGGTAGCCTTGTGGCAGCTCAAAGAGAGCGCCGAAGCCGCCAAGGCCTGCCATTACTTCAGGGCGGCGGGTACGTTTGGCAACGCCTTTGATGCGTTCAACCAGTGCATTACCGGCGTCGATATCAACGCCTGCGTCTTTATAGCTCAGAGATTTTTGATCGCTCATGCCGTCTGTCACAGATAGTGGCTAATGAAAGGCGCGTATTCTAACGATTTGTCG
>JAYNJA010000322.1:0-3055 GCA_038109705.1 Thalassolituus sp.
GTCATACCCTGCGCGAAGTCATTGATCATGAAGTGCCTGACGTTACCTATGGCGGCTGGGATCTTGGTCCGGTGATGATCATGGTCGATACGGCTCCGGCTACGAGTAGCGTTGATCACTTCCGCTTGTCTTATAGCGGCACAGCGCTAACGTGTAATCCGCAGAGTGTGACGATTCAGGCCTGCGAAGACGCCAGCTGCTCGACGCTGTATACCGACCCTGTGTCCGTTACTCTCAGTCCGTCAGGATGGCTTGGTGGTGACAGCTTTACCATTAACGGTGGTAGCGCGACGCGCTCCTTATCCCACACTGTACCCGGTACAGTGACTCTGTCAGTCAGTGCGTCTAACCCTGCCATTACGGGAGCAGGAAACCTTTGTTCTGTCAGTGGTGGGGCGTATTCCACCAGTTGCGATCTTACCTTTGCGGATTCTGGCTTACTGGTCAGTGCGCCCGATTTCTTATCGGCAAAAGGGACGTCTGCTGCCACAGTGACGGCTGTAAGAAAGAGTGATAATGCTGCACAGTGTGTGCCTGCATTCAGCAACGTAACCAAAAATATCAGCTTCTGGAGTGCTTACGGCGTGCCAGCGTCAGGCAGTATTGCGCCCACATTGGCTGGCACACCACTGTCTGTTAATCCGGCTCTGCCGACGACAACAGCACTCACGTTTAATGCTGCGGGGCAGGCGACGTTACCACCCCTGAATTACACCGATGCTGGTCAACTTGCGTTACACGCACAATATACCGGTAGCGGGGACGACGCAGGCCTCGTGTTAAGCGGGAATGATGCTTTTATTGCTCGTCCAGCTGGGTTGTGTGTAAACCCCGGAGGCAGCTGTGGCGCAGCCGATCATACCTGTTCTGCTTATCAAAGAGCTGGAGTGTCATTTCCTATGACGGTTACCGCTGTGGCCTGGGAAAGTGATAGCGACACGAATTTCTGTAGTGGTAACACTGGTACCCCGAATTACAGCGCAACGGGGCTCGCGTTGAGTTCTACCCTTGTCTCGCCGGCTGGTGGACAAAACGGCGTCGTGACGCCCTCCAGTTATGATCACAGTGCATCTGTTGGTGGTAGTAACACAGTTAATGTTAGTGAATCAGAGGTTGGTGTATTCCGCTTTAATGTGACGCCACCACTGTATTTGGGGGCGGCGTTAGGATCATTAAGCAGCACCAGCCTGGTTGAATTCAGTAGCAGCCCAAGTGGACGATTTACTCCCGATCATTATGAGGCGGTCTCTACCGTTAACGGCACTCTGGTGAATCCGGACTGCGCCTCGGGCAATACATACACTGGCGAAGATATGGCCTGGGGCGTAGCGCCTTCGGTTACTTTATCCGCGCATAACGCCAGTCATGGCATTACCCAGAATTACACTGGGAGTTTCATAAGCTTCACGGCCGCGGATGTCTCATCAGGAATGATAAAACCGACGGAAGACGCCACGACCGATGGCACCGACGGTAACCGTCTGAAATTAACGGCATCACCGGCGACAGTATTTAATCCCGGCCTGTTGGTGAGCCCCAGTGGCGGCGTGCTGAACTATATTTTTTCCAGCATGGATATCGCCACTTACCAACGTAACAGTCTGGCTGAGGTAGCACCTTTCAGTCCGGATCTGGATTTTATTTTCGATAACAGCATCACTGATGCTGATGGCATCAGTGTGGATAACAGCCTGACTCTCACCCCGGATGCCTCTGCTGTAAGTATGCGCTTTGGTCGTCTGCGGTTAGAAGACACCTACGGGCCTGAAACCACAGATCTGATTATGCCTCTGCGTACCGAGTACTTTACGGGTACTGGGTATCAGCTGAATAACGACGACAGCTGCACCGATTGGAATAACCTGCAGGCGACGGTTGATAGCCTCAGTCTGGTTATGCCAGGGACCGGGGTGTTGTCTTCTGGCAGCAGTGGTAGTGACGGTATCTATCTATTGGCGCCAACGGGAGTGCTCGGTATTCCGGACACGGGCAATGCAACAGTGAATTACAACGCGCCTTCCTGGCTAGAAGGTGATTACGATGGCGACGGTACCTTTGAAGACCCGTCAGCCACTGCGACCTTCGGTGTGTACCGGGGGCATCAGCGCCTGATATATCGGCGGGAGGTAAGATGATGTTGTACTTACATTTATCAAAAATGCTGAAACAGACTTGCGTTCTATTCTTACTACTTTTGCCTGGCCTCACATGGGCGCGGGTCGATCTGTTTTCTGATGACTTTGAGCGCAGCAGCCTGAACGGCGGTACCCATACCTACACAGTTACACCTATAGCGACTTACGGTAAGGCGGCGATCAGTACTCAGACGGCAAACTCTGGCAGTCGCAGTATGTATATCTGCTGTGATGCGGCTTATGTGACGTCCGAGGTGATTGACCTCAGTGGGGTTAATTACGCTGAAATTTCACTCTGGTTACGTCAGGGGGATGACTCATTCAGTGAGACGCCGTCTTTGGGTGACGATCTGAGTATTGAAGTTCTTCTCAGTAATAATACCTGGCAGCAGATTGTGCTTTGGGAGGGGAGTACGGCCACCGGCGGTACTATTTACAACGCCAATGTAAAAATACCTGAGGCTGCGTATCACAGCGGCTTCCGTTTTCGTTTTTATCAGTGGGATGGCTCAGGAACCAGTTTAACTAACCGGGATTTCTGGCATATCGACGACCTGAAAGTTACGGATTTTCAGGTAGGCACCACCCGCTATCCTATTTTTTACGATGGTTTTGAACGCAACCTTCTGCTGACGCCGCAGGCTCCGAGTGTGGTACCAAACTGGAATATTAATCGGATTGATGGAAATTTCACTTCAGAGATCAGTAATCATACGGCGGTCGCTGGCAGTAAAAGTATGTATACCTGCTGCGGTGAGCGCTATACCACAACGCGGGATATTGATCTGTCTGGGCAGACCTTTGTTGAGATGGAATTCTGGATTCGATACGGCGATGACAACTTCTCAGGAACGGAATTTCTGGAACTCGGTAATTACGACAGTGAAGATCCGAGTGCTGCAGAACTCTATGTGCAGATT
>JAYNJA010000323.1:0-1845 GCA_038109705.1 Thalassolituus sp.
ACTTCTTCACGAACAGGATCAACCGGGCCTACGTATTAGATAAAGCGACCTTTCAGATCGACTGGCAGCTCTTCACCTTTGGAGATCATGTCGACCATGCGCTTGTGAGCCGCATCACGGCCGGTCAGCATCTTGCCGGACAGCAGGATGGTTTCACCGGTTTTCCAGTCTTTTACGTCTTCTGGTGTTACGGTATCCAGATTCACGCGACGCACGCTGTCACCCACTTCCCAGGTGATCTCTGGCCAGTCTTCCACTTTAGGCGCTTCAAGCACAGCAGGGCCGGAACCATCCAGCACGAAGTGTGTGTGACGAGTCGCAGCGCAGTTAGGGATGATTGCTACAGGCTTGTTAGCCGCGTGCGTTGGATAGTCAGCAACCTTTATGTCCAGTACCGTGGTCAGACCACCCAGACCCTGTGCACCGATACCCAGCTTGTTTACTTTCTCGAACAGCTCAAGGCGCAGTTCTTCAGCGCGGTTCTGTGCACCGCGCGCCTGCAGTTCCTGAATGTTGATTGGCTCCAGCAGAGCTTCTTTCGCCAGCATCATGGCTTTTTCAGCGGTACCACCGATACCTATGCCCAGCATACCTGGTGGACACCAGCCAGCGCCCATCTTCGGCACCTGCTCCAATACCCAATCAACGATAGAGTCGGATGGGTTCAGCATCGCAAACTTGGACTTGGCTTCAGAACCACCACCTTTCGCTGCAACATGAACGTCTACAGTGTTACCCGGTACCAGTTTCATGTGAATGATGGCTGGAGTGTTGTCTTTAGTGTTCGCACGTTTGCCGTCTGGATCTGCCAGAACAGATGCGCGCAGAACGTTGTCAGGGTGAGTGTAAGCGCGACGTACGCCTTCGTTACACATGTCTTCAACGCTCATATCACCTTCGAACTTCACGTCCATACCGATGGTCAGGAAGACGGTTACAATACCCGTGTCCTGACAGATAGGACGATGACCCATGGCGCACATGCGTGAGTTGATCAGAATCTGAGCCATGGCGTCTTTCGCCGCTTTAGATTCCTCACGCTGGTACGCTTCATGTACCGCATCAATAAAGTCCTTCGGGTGATAGTAAGAAATGTACTGCAGGGCATCAGCGACGCTCTGAATCAGATCGTCTTGCTTGATCACGGTCATGTGCTGTTCTCTCGTTGGATATGCCAGTCATGAAAACGCCCACTGAAAAGTGGGCGTTTGTTCAGGTGGCCATATTGTAGCGCAAGCGGGCGGACTGTTAAAACGGCCACCACTCTTCTTCAGTTGAACGCGGCTTGGCTTTCAGGCCCTCTGGAGCCTCAGTCTGGTTTTCTTCGATATAGAAGGTCTGCGGCTCTTCCTGCTGAGCCGGAACCGGCTTGGCGGATTCGGCCTTGGCAGTAACAACGGCGTCAGAATCTTTGTCTTTCTTCGACTCGCTGCGGGCGCGAAGTAATTCCCGGCCATGATGATGCAAGCGCGTATTGTTCATTTCGCGGACCGCCATATCATGACCCACCAGCTGCAATGGGCCGTCACCAGCTGTTGAACCTTCAGCTGTGATAATCATGGTCTGCGGATCAACCTCTGAATAGCGCATGTAGTAGACCTTACCGGCCTCGACTTTCAGATCGAAATCGCTGTAGGTACGGAAGTTAAGGTCACCGATCCCTTCCAGACCGAAGATTCCACGACGGACAACGAACTCATAAGTACCTGGCTCCATCTCATACCAGGTATAACCGCCGCCCTTAAAGTTGAGCAGACGCTCACCATTTACGTTAAGACTTGGCGCTTCTACTTCATCCATAGACCATTCAGTGGCCGGACGATAAACGTAGATGAGTGCGTACTT
>JAYNJA010000323.1:1855-3047 GCA_038109705.1 Thalassolituus sp.
CTTTTCATAGTCCCAGCGATAGCCTACAGACTTAAAGTACTGACCTTTTGGCGCAAAAAGCCACTTCGGATAGGACCCAAAGTTATCGAAAGTCGTAATGTGAAGACTGCTGCAACCAGCTATAACTGAAGTAATAGCTGCAGCAGTAAACAGTTTGATTGCAGTTTTTATCATTATTATGGCCCTGTTACCGGCGTCAGTGTCTGCATCTTATTTGGGTGTTACTCCTGACAGTATTCGTATAGTAATGGCGTTTTATGGCCAACTGTACAGAAAGTAAACCAGCGTGCTATATTCCATTCTTACACATAATAAGAAAAAGAAACAGCCACAAGGGTAAGCAAAATGAAGAGCAGTATTTACTCACTTTCTCTCTTGTCGCTTCTGGTTGCGACACCAGTAATGGCAGCAGAAAGCGTAGAGCAGGAAGCAGCCAAAGCGGCTTATGGTTCTCCTGAAATTGAAGTAGCCGTAGAGGCTGCACGCCGTTTTCCAGCACAGAATGAGTACGTTGGTTACGAGTGGTATAACCGCACGACCAGCAAGAGTTTTCCACTCCCGAAGATGCTGAACACTGAGATGAACAGCCTCATCGTTGAAGGTGCACTCGGCCCAACCGCTGCAGGTGCAGCGTCAACAGAAGATGCGGCACGTCCTGTTCGCCGCGTAGCTCTCGGGCAGAATGATGAAGACGAAGATGTCATCGACACCGAAGACGGTGTGGATACCAGTGAACGTACCGAGTACAAAGCACCACGTGAGTTCTTAGTAAACGAATCCCGTGCTCAGGTTCAGACTGGTGAAATGATTACCCGCCAGGTTCGTGGAGTCGGCACAGTTACCGCTACAGTGCGTAACTGATAGGGAAGTAGCCTATGAAGCGACATGTCATCTGCGCGCTGCTGGTATGCAGCGCGGCTTCGCTTTCGCTGGCCGATGGAAAACAGGCCACCCTGCGGGACCATTACAAGGCTCAGGATGATTACTATGCATCCGATCTTGATGCGGCAATCACCGAAGCAAAACAACGCACCCATCACTACGACTACAGTAGTGAATTCCGCTACGATCGCACTACGTCACAGAGCATTCGTTTTTCACGCATGCTGAATGACGAACTCGATAAGCAGGTCGTGGAGTCTGAATCACTTGGTGCTCCTTCCGCCGAAAAGTCCGGGGATCACGGTGAAAC
>JAYNJA010000324.1:0-2988 GCA_038109705.1 Thalassolituus sp.
CTGCAACACTGATCAGTACCGCGGTAACTGTCAGGGCATCGAGGAAGGCAGACAGAAATGCTGAAACGATCGAGAACAGCAAAGACAATAGTACTTTTGAGCGTACACCGAGCAGAATTTTGGTGAACACAAACAGAAGTAGGTCCTTCATAAAGAAGATACCTGCAACCATGAACATAAGAAGCAGGATGACCGGGAAATTGGTTATCGCCTCATGGTAGATAACTTCTGGGGTTACCAGCCCGAGAAATACAGCTTCAATTGCGAGCAGGCCGCCAGGTTGAAGTGGGTAGCACTTCAATGCCATCGCAAGTGTGAAAATGAATTCGAGTATTAATAGCCAACCGGTGACTGCAGGGCCTGCGGTATATACCAGAACTATGTTGGCCAGGAGGAATCCAATAATGGTTTTCTTGTACCAGACGGGCGCATTACCCAAGAAATTTGTGACAAATGCGTTTGATATCGTCGTTGGCATAACGGTGTTCCTATTAGAGTTAGACAACGGGCCTGCACAATAATCCGTTTGTCATGAAATGCAAACGAATCTGTAATTAATGTATCGCTTGATACCATTTACAGGTCAATTCCTGACGTTTGTCAGGTTTGCTCTGTTTGAACGGTGATTCGCGTTGTAACTTAACGATAGACGAACTTTTAAACTTTTAGCGATTTACCGTTACAAACGGTAAACTCATGAAAAACAATAAAGAAGAAGTAAGATGGCAGAATTCAACAGCACCGGTGCTTCCTCCCAGTTCGCGGCCTCCCTGCATGTTGTCAGGGGGGAAATAGAACACGCGCTGGATCACGCAGCTGTTCAGCTGGATAATTTTTCAGCTGAGGGTGATGGAGATAACCTGAAGGTGTTCCTGGATGAGGTCCGTCAATTGCGCGGAACCTTCAAGATGTTGGATTTTCGCGCGGGTGAACGTCTGTGCGAGGAGCTGACAGAGACTATCCGACTTTCACTGGGGAGCGAAGTTCGTCCCAGTCTCCTTGATGTGTCTACCCAAGGTATTCTGTTCCTCAAACGCTATATTGAATTTGTTCTTACTGGCCAGGCTGTGGCGCCTTCGTTACTGGTGCCAACGATCAATCTGATCCGCCGTGAGCGGGGAGAAAAGCCGCTGCCGGAAGGCTACTTCTTTGTAAACAATCTGCGCCCTAAAATCTCCGCACCAGCGAGTTCTGGCGAACGCACTTTTGCCTATCGTCGTGTGCGTCAGATGGTTCAGCTGGGTATGCTGGGACTTATTCGTGGATCGGGTCGCCGTGGGCCGCTGCAGGTGCTTCAGCGTGCTGCGGACCGGGTCGAGGTGGCGTCGCGAGGAACGCATGCCTGGTTGTTCTGGAACGTAGTATCCGCTGCCATTGAAGCCTTGGGGCAGGATGACTTTGAGCTGACGCCGCAACGTATTGTTCTCATAGGTCAGCTGGATCGTAAAGTTCGTGAGCTGCAAGCTTCAGATGCGCAGGCATTCAATGAAAAGGTTTCTGACTCGTTGCTGAAAGAGTTTGTATACCTGGTTGCACTGGCGAAACCCGGTTCGCCAAAAGTAACTGCTGTACAGCAAAGCTTTCAGCTCACTGGTCACGTTCATGAACGGGATCTTGCGGAAAGTCGTCACGATCTGGGTGGGCCTGACCAATCCGCGCTTGTTTCATTTGCACGCGCTCTTCAGGACGAAATTGATACGTTAAAAGATGCGATTGATCGCAGTCAGCGCAATCCGGATCTCGCGATTGCGGATGCAGAGTTGATTGAGCGCCTTGAACGCATTTCAGACACTCTGATTATGGTTGATATGAACGATACTGCAGCATTGGCTGACGGGATTATTCGTCGATTACGCTCCGGTCAGAGTGATATCAACAAGCTTGCTGAGGACATCATCCGGATTGAACAGGACGTGCTCGCCATTGTTCAGGTGAACCGTCTGCGCGATGAGAAACTGATTGACCCGGTTACCCTGAAAGAAGCAAACATCGCAGTCGTCTCTGAAGCTGTTACTGCGCTGGTCATGGTTAAGCGTTCCGTGGCTTCTTATGTGGATAGCGGTGATCGTCTGCATGTGAAGAATGTCGGCAAAAGCCTTCACGATGTTAGCGGTGCGCTGGTATTCCTGGAGCGTGCCGAGTTGCGCGACTTGCTCCTTGATCTTGAAGACTTCGTGAATCATCAGGTACTTGATAACAGAGTGGCACCTTCGGCAGCTGATATGGACGCATTTGCTGATGCAGTAACCGCAGTTGAGTATTATCTCGATACCTACGACAGCCCAGCATCTGGAGGTGAAGATGCCTTGCGTATGGCTGAAGAGAGTATGCGTCAATTGAGAGCCGGCCATGTTGCAAACTAGCCTGACGCTGAGTATCAGCGTCATTATCCTGATCGCGTCCGTCGTCGCGCTTGTTTTACTTTTACGCCAGCGATGGTTCCGTCAATGGCTGCGCGGCACTGCGGGAATGCTTTTGCTCGCCGGCTCGGTCTGGCTTGGTTTCGTTGTTTGGGATCTTGCCAGCTATCGCTCGGTGATGATGGAACGTCCACTGGCGACGGTCAGTATTTACGAGATTGGACCGCAGGAGTACGACCTGACACTGGTCGATTCTGAAGGCAACGAAGAACGTTTTGTGGTTCGTGGCGATCAATGGCAGCTGGATGTGCGTATGCTGGTATGGAAGGGGCCGTTGCGCGTGCTTGGACAGGAGCCTTTGTATCGGTTTGACCGTCTCTCCGGCCGCTACCTGAGCCTTGAGCAGGAGCGTAATGATGAGCGGACTGTGTATGGATTCGGTGAACCGGCTGGCTTCGATGTCTGGGAATGGCTACGCGACTACGATCTCTGGCTGGATGCCGACTTTGGCAGCGCGGTATATATGCCGATGGATAATGGCGCCGTGTTCAGTGTCGTGCGGACCAGCAAAGGGCTGGTTGCTCGTCCGGTAAATGATGTCGCCGAAGAGGCGGTAGCAGGGCAGTGG
>JAYNJA010000325.1:0-2972 GCA_038109705.1 Thalassolituus sp.
AACAACCGCCTGTCCGAGAAACAGCTCGAATGGCTGGAAAGCTGGGTTGAATCGGGTGCGCTGCATACCCGTTTTAATACCACATTCTTTGTTAACGGTGATTCACGGGAGCCAGAACTGGCAGGTATCCGCGGCGCGATTACTGGTACGCTTCTGACCTTGTTAGTTACCTTCCTGCTGTCCTTCCCGATCGGTGTGGCGGCAGCGATCTACCTCGAAGAGTTTGCTCCAAAGAACCGCCTTACCGAGATTGTTGAGATCAACATTAACAACCTGGCGGCGGTTCCGTCGATTACCTTCGGTCTGTTGGGGCTGGCGATTTTCATTAATCTGTTTGGTGTCTCGCGTTCGACTCCTCTTGTCGGTGGCTTGGTACTGACGCTGATGACGCTGCCAACCATTATTATTTCTGGTCGTGCCGCGATTAAAGCCGTTCCGCCATCAATTCGTGAAGCCGCGCTAGGTCTTGGCGCTTCGAAGATGCAGGTTGTTTTCCATCATGTCCTGCCACTGGCGCTGCCAGGTATGCTCACCGGTACTATTATCGGTATGGCACAGGCGTTGGGTGAAACAGCACCGCTGTTAATGATCGGTATGATTGCATTCGTTGTTGATGTGCCGTCGTTTATTGGCGATCCGTCGACCGTTCTGCCAGTACAGATCTTCCTCTGGTCTGACAGCCCGGAACGCGCATTCACAGAACGTACATCAGGTGCCATTATGGTTCTTCTGGGCTTCCTGATTATTATGAACACTGCCGCCGTTATGCTGCGTCGTCGCCTTGAGCGCCGCTGGTAACAGGCTGAATACAGAAAAAGTATCGGAATAGTTATGAGTAGCATTGAATATCACAAAACGGTCGGCAAACCACTCAGCGATAATGCCAAGCTAAGTGCTCGCGATGTCTGCGTGTTTTACGGCGAAAAACAGGCAATTTACAACGTCAGCCTGGATATCCGTCAGAATGAAGTAATCGCCTTAATTGGTCCTTCAGGTTGCGGTAAGTCGACCTTTCTACGCTGTCTGAACCGTATGAACGACACCATCGACATCTGTAATGTGACCGGTGAAATTCTGCTCGATGGCGACAACATCTATGATTCAAAAGTAGATGTTGTGCCACTGCGTGCAACCGTTGGCATGGTTTTCCAGAAGCCGAATCCGTTCCCTAAATCGATCTACGACAACATTGCTTACGGTCCGCGTATTCATGGTCTGGCGACTTCGCGTGTGGACCTGGACGAAATCGTTGAAAAGAGTCTTCAGCGTGCAGGCCTCTGGAACGAAGTAAAAGATCGTCTGCATGCACCAGGTACTGGTCTGTCGGGTGGTCAGCAGCAGCGTCTGTGTATTGCCCGTACAATTGCGGTTGATCCTGAAGTCATTCTGATGGATGAGCCGTGTTCCGCACTGGATCCGATTGCAACTGCTAAAATTGAAGAACTGATCGATGAGCTGCGTGAAAACTACACCATCGCCATCGTGACTCACTCAATGCAGCAGGCTGCTCGTGTGTCACAGCGCACAGCGTACTTCCACCTGGGCCAGTTGATTGAAGTGAATTCCACCGATAAGGTATTCACTACGCCTGAGCATCAGTTGACTGAAGCTTATATTACTGGCCGCTTCGGCTAAGGAGCAGTAAATGGAAATGAATTTTAACCAGCACATTTCTGGTCAGTTTAACGCCGACCTGGAAGCCATCCGCAATCACATGATGAGTATGGGTGGTCTGGTCGAGCGCCAGGTGAATAATGCAATTCAGGCGATCTGCACGGGCGATACCCAGCTGGCAGACGAAGTGATCCGTCGTGAAGACGATGTTGATAAAGCAGAAGTCACCATCGACAACGAATGTACTCAGATTCTGGTGCGTCGCCAGCCGGCGGCTTCTGACCTGCGTATGGTTCTGGCGGTATCCCGCGTGGTTCGTGACCTTGAGCGTATTGGTGATGAAGCCAGCAAAATTGCGATCCATACACTTGAAGTGACCGATACTAAGAACCCACAGTTCTGCCAGCAAGCTATGCGCTACATGGGTGAAGAAGTCGTGAAAATGATTTCTGGTGCGCTGGATGCGTTTGCCCGTCACGATGTTGAAGGCGCAATTGAAGTGGTACGTACCGATAAACTGGTGGATAAGCAGTATGCATCGGCTCTGCGTGAACTGATCACCTATATGATGGAAGATCCACGCTCTATTGGTCAGGCGATTAACATCCTCTGGATTCTGCGTGCGATTGAACGTATTGGTGACCACGCCCGTAATATCTCAGAGCAGGTAATCTACCTGGTCAGTGGTACTGACGTGCGTCACAGCTCTCTGACTGAAATGGAAGAGACTGCTCAGAAAGAAGACTGATTACGGCCTTCTTTTTACGGGTCCGTTTTCTCGACGGCCTGTTCTGCGCCTTTGCATTCTGTAAAGGCGCACTATTTCCCCTCGTTTTTTGAATTCTTAATTATACTGATCAAAACTTGTTCAGATCGGGCTTCGTGGCTTAACACGTCACTTGTCTGGGCGCTTTGTGTCTGCAAGATTACAGTTATATTTCAGAAATATGTCACCTTGTCATATTACTGTCATATAAACACAACATAATCATCATCAATCTGTAACAGAGAGTCTGTGACAGCGTGAAGATCACCGGCAAAGACCGGGCTCATAAACACCTGATTGGAAGAGAAAAATGAAAAAGACTGCACTTTTCGTAGCTATGGCCTCTGCCGCTACTTTTGCTCAAGCTGAAACTATTGAAATTAAAGTTCCTACGTTCTACGGCAAAATCAACATGAGCCAGGAATTCATTCAGCAGGAAGACGCAGGTAATTACAGCGAGCTGAATTCAAACGCTTCACGTCTGGGTGTGAAAGGCGACTTCGCTCTGACTGACGAAATCACTGCGATTTACCAGGCAGAATACCAGATCGACACTGACGGTGATGCAGCAGAGACTTTCTCTGAGCGTAAC
>JAYNJA010000326.1:0-2963 GCA_038109705.1 Thalassolituus sp.
GTTGCAGACCAAGTGATCGAGAAGGGTGTGGATGCGGTTCAGGAAAAGCTTGGGATGGAGCTAAAGCCTGAAGGTGAGGCTACCCCTGAGTACAACGCCAAGCTGCAAGAAGAGGCTAACCGCCATGCCGAGTTCATGGCAGAGCTGGACGAGAAGTCCACCCAACGTGCTACTGACATGCAGATGGAGGCTATGAAATCCTCTGACCCCATCATCCGTCGGCACGTTTACCTATACGGCTGGTTCATCACGATAGTCTCGTTCCTGTATTTCTTCATGGTGTCTTTCATGCCCATCGAGAACAAGAACAGGGACTTTATCAACATCATCCTCGGTTTCCTGATTGGTACGGCTATTAACAGCTTGATACGTTTCTGGTACGGTTCTTCCAACAAGGCACAGGAAGACACTGACAAGAAGATGAAGGAGATTGGCAAGTGAATCCGACTAGCCCACTGCTGGTTGCTGCCAAGATCAAAGACCCTGACAAGTGGTTGCAACCCCTGATTGAGACTTGTGTTGAGTTTGAGATCAACACGGAGAAGCGGGTAGCTGCTTTCTTGGCTCAGACATCCCATGAGTCTGGCGGCTACACCATGCTGACAGAGAACCTTAACTACCGGGCAGCGACGTTAGCGGCCTGCTGGCCTAACAGGTTTGCCGAGATGGGGCCAAACAAGAAACCCAAACGGGATGCCAAGGGTGCGCTAATACCTACCAAGGTGGCGCTGTCCATAGAGAAAAAGCCAGAGCTGATAGCCAACTTGGTTTACAGCTCAAGGATGGGTAACGGCCCACCGCAGTCTGGCGAGGGCTGGAAGTACCGGGGCAGGGGTGCCAAACAACTCACCGGCAAAGATAATTACAAACGGTGCGGAGACGCGCTGGGGGTGGATCTAGTGGCTAATCCTGATCTGCTGTTAGAACCTTTGTATGCCGCCCGGTCTGCTGGCTGGTTCTGGAAGACTAACAACCTATCGCCACTGGCAGATGCTTCTGATATAAAGGGCATGACCAAGAAGATCAACGGTGGTTATATTGGGCTTGAAGCTCGCCAGGCTTTGTACGACAAAGTGATGGCGGCCATAAATCATGGGTGAGCAAAAGTGCCATTACAGAAACTGCAACTGAGGCCGGGAGTTAACAGGGAGGGAACTACGCTTGCCAATGAAGGCGGCTGGTTTGAGTGCGACAAGATCCGATTTCGCTCCGGCTATCCCCAGAAGTTAGGCGGCTGGCAGCCAATCTCCAGCAGTACCTATCTTGGTGTAGCCCGTACTCTGTGGAACTGGGTGACGCTGCGCGGGTACAACTTGCTGGGCGTCGGCACTAACCTCAAGTACTACGTTGAGAGCGGTGGTGTGTACAACGACATTACACCGGTCAGGGCTGTAGCTACGCTGACGAACCCGTTTACCACCACCAACGGCTCTGCGATTGTCACTGTTACTGACGCCGATCATGGTGCGATCGATGGCGACTATGTGACGTTCTCAGGCGCTACGGCTGTGGGCGGCCTGACGCTGAACGGTGAGTTCAGGATCACGTACGTCAATACCAACAGCTACACAATCACTGCGCCATCTGCCGCAAACGCTGATGCTACGGGCGGCGGGACGGTGACGGCCACGTATCAGATCAATGTCGGTCAGGCTGTGTTTGGCTACGCTGCTGGCTGGGGCGCTGGTCTCTGGGGCGGTTTTGTTCTGGGTACAAACCAGACTACGCTGACAGTCCCGCTGAATGCGTCTAATACCAACATCACGGTGGTGTCTACGACTGGGTTCTCAAACGCTACCGGGACAGTCCTGATAGATCAGGAGCTGGCAGTCTACACGGCAAACACGGCCACGATATTCTCAGGCGTGACCAGGGGTGCAAATGGAACTATTGCCACCTCTCATGCCAACAACTCCATTGTCTACAAGGCCAACTCATTTACCGGCTGGGGGCAGTCAGCGGCGTCGGGTATTCCGCAGCAGCTTCGCCTGTGGTCAGAGGCCAACTATGGCGACTATCTGATTATCAACCCCCGTGGCGGCGCGCTGTACATGTGGGTGCCGCAGTATTCTGGCGCAGGCAATCTGTTGTTTAGCACGCCGGCAACGCTGCTTTCCAGCACCAGCTCAGGCATATACCAGACCGACACAAGCTGCCCGTCAGTGTGCAACTTTGTGATGGTGTCGGATTCCAGCCGGTTTGTGATCGCGTTCGGCGTTAATGACTACGGCAGTACGACGCAGGATCCGATGCTGATTCGCTGGTCAGATCAGGAAGATTACCAAGTCTGGGCACCGGCAATTACAAATCAAGCCGGCAGCTTCCGCCTGTCTTCTGGATCGGCAATCGTGACTGCCCAGCAGACCCGGCAGGAGATTCTGGTATTCACGGATAGTGCGGTCTTTTCCATGCAGTATCTTGGGCCGCCGTATGTCTGGGGATTTAATATCCTGTCCGACAACATATCGATCGCCAGCCAGAACGCTGTTGCCACGGCAAACAACATTACCTACTGGATGGGTGTGGATAAGTTCTACGCCTACACCGGCCGTGTGGAAACTTTGCCATGTGCCCTGCGTCAGTTCGTGTTTGGCGATATCAATTTGGATCAGCAGGATCAGTTCTTTGCCGGCACGAATGAGGGCTACAGCGAAGTCTGGTGGTACTACTGCTCGGCTAACAGCAACGTGATTGACCGTTACGTAATCTACAACTATCTGGATCAGGTTTGGTACTACGGCACGCTAGGTCGTACCGCATGGCTGGATAGCCCGCTGCGCGAGAACCCGATGGGCGCTACGTATCAGAACACCGTCGTGTATCACGAGAGCGGGAATGATGATGTCGAGGTCAACGGCACAGTCCTGCCAATCAATGCGTACATCCAGTCTTCTGACTTTGACATCGGCGATGGCCACAACTACGGGTTTGTGTGGAGGATGATTCCCGACATTACGTTTGAT
>JAYNJA010000327.1:0-1303 GCA_038109705.1 Thalassolituus sp.
TCATACAGGTCTCAAGACCCAGCTCTTTATCACCTTTTACAATCGCCAGCACATAAGGCATATCGCGCTCTTTCGGTGAACGCCATGCAGCGCCCATACAGAAGCGGTCAGAACCTGCGGCCTTCGCTGCCTTTGCCTTCTCAATTACCGCCTCTACTTCCATCAGACGCTCACGCTCAAGGCCAGTGTCATAGCGGGCGCTCTGAGGGCAGTACGCACAGTCTTCAGGGCACGCCCCCGTTTTGATCGAAAGCAGCGTGCTTACCTGTACGGCATTCGGGTCATGGTACTGACGGTGCACAGTCTGCGCCTTAAACAGCAGATCATTGAATGGCGTGTTCAGAAGGGCTTCAACCTCTTCCACAGTCCAGTCATGGCGGATCTCATTGGCGTTTTGCGCAGCGGCTTGCATAGGTTAACCTCAGAATAAAGGTGCTGAATCAGATCATGGATGATAAGGATGCGGGACAAGTGGTCAACCATTAGCAGGTTTGCGGGTAACTCGAGGTTGTTTTTTGATCAGCTGTTTACCTGCGAGCTGTGTCTCGAGCCAACTGGAGACAAATCAGGGATCTGTGCAGAATGCTATAACCGCCTGCCGTTTTCTGGCCTGGCATGCCCGCAATGCAGTGAGCCGGTATCTACAGAGGGTCGCTGCGGACGCTGCCAGCGCAAGCCTCCCGGATATGACTACAGCTACTGCTCACTGAACTACAGCCATCCTCTGCCGCATTGGCTGCATCGCTGCAAGGACAGACGTGATCGGCGCCAGATTGAGCGATTTCTGCAGCTGATGCTGGATGCGCCGCCAGTATTGTCCATCGCACCAGACTATCTCACTTGCATCCCGGCAAGCCGACGCCGGTTATTTCAGCGAGGCTTTAATCTCAGTGCAGAGCTGACGCTCGCCCTCTCTGCGCAGATGAAGATCCCGATACTGAACAATGCACTCATCAAGACTCATCATACCGAACAGCGTGGAGCCGGTCGTAAAGTCCGGGCACAGACCACCGCGCTGTCGGTCAGAAACACAGTGCCGCATGGCGCGCACATACTCATCATTGACGATGTTATGACCACCGGCAGCACATTGGATGAAGCTGCACGCCTGCTGAAGCAGAAAGGTGCAGCAATAGTGGGAGGCTGGTGTCTTGCCAGAACCCCAAAATCCTTCTGACATGGCGAAACAGAAGCAGGCATAATGGCCGCAATGATTAACGACTCAGACTTACTTTCGACCTACTACAGACTGACCAATGACCAGCCACCCTTATTCTGAATTGACACAGGATCTCGTTATGGA
>JAYNJA010000327.1:1313-2254 GCA_038109705.1 Thalassolituus sp.
CCTCGGCTACCTGTGCGATGCCCGGGTGATGGCGCTCAATAGCTACGAGAACCGCGTATATCAGGTGGGCATTGAGGATGAGCAGCCTCTCATCGCCAAGTTCTATCGTCCGGGACGCTGGAGCGCGGAATCAATTCGTGAAGAACATGCCTTCCTGCGGGAACTCGCAGACGGCGGTATTCCAGTAATTGCCCCCATTGAAAAAAGCGGCGACACCCTGTTTCAGCATGGGGATTTTCTATTCGCGTTGTTTCCTCGCCGTGGCGGCCATGCCCCTGAGCTTTCAAGCGATGATGATCTGGAGCTGATTGGCCGCTGGTTGAGTCGCTTACATAACATCGGCGCGGATCGGCCATTCAGGCACCGCCCACTTGTGCGCGGTAGCGATGATATCCGCCAGGCAGCAGAACAGGTGCTGAGCAGCAATCAGCTACCAGACGATTACCGCGCAGCCTACGAATCTCTCATCCGCGATATCTGCGCGCACACAGACCATGTGCACATTGATAACTACCCCAGTCTGCGTTTGCATGGCGATATGCACACCGGCAACCTGCTTTTGCGCGATGAAGATCTCTGGTTAGTCGACTTCGATGACTGCACACAAGGACCGGCCATGCAGGATATCTGGATGTTGTTAAGTGGTAGCCGCGAGGAACACCGGCAGCAACTTATGGTCATAGCAGAAGGCTACAACATGTTCAGGAGCTTTCCTGCTGCTGAACTGCCGATGATAGAAACCCTCAGAACCCGCCGCATAGTCCGACACGCTGCGTGGTTGAGCCAGCGTTGGGACGACCCGGCCTTTCCAGCCGCTTTCCCCTGGTTCGGAGGACACAGATACTGGTCAGAGCACCTGCTGGCGTTGCGCGAACAACTTGCCGCTTTGCAGGAAGAACCGCTGACACTGCCCATGTATTAAACAGGCAAGACCTTATTAC
>JAYNJA010000327.1:2264-2947 GCA_038109705.1 Thalassolituus sp.
ATGAAGAAGTACCTTATCCCTGCACTCCTGAGCACCACGGTTGGCGCGATGTTTGGCACAATGGCTGCCCCCGCATTTGCTGATGATCATATGACTGACAACAGTCAGTTAGCAAAACGCATATATATTGGTGGTGGCGTTAACCACAATGTAATTGACTCACCTTTTAGCGGACAGGATGCGGATGCCAATGGCTACACGGTATTTGCCGGACTGGAATTTCCAAACTCAGTCGCAGGCCTGATGACCTCAGCCGAACTGGGTTACAGCGACACTGGCGAATTCTACGATGGCCCGGGCGATACCGACATTAATGGTATCTGGGTAGCGGCTGTTGCCGAGAAAAGCCTGCCAGAAATTGATCCTCGTCTGAGCGCACTGGCTCGCGGTGGTCTGGATCTGGGTGATGATGATGGGATTTTCTTAGGCGCAGGTGTTGGCTTTAAAGCCAGTGAGCAGGTTGGTCTGCGAGCGGAATTTATTAATAAAGATGCTTCCAGCGTTTATCAGTTCAGTGCGCTGTTTCACTTCTGAAGCAACTATTTAGAAGTACGATTCCAGAAGTACGATTCCACCGATTCCATCAATTCACCGTGAAAATCGGGTATAAAAAAGCCGCACATTGTGCGGCTTTCTCTTGCTCTGAATACTTACAGGATAAGTATCAGCGCACACCACCACGG
>JAYNJA010000328.1:0-558 GCA_038109705.1 Thalassolituus sp.
GACTACTTCAAAGCCGCTACGCCGGGGGAAACACTGCGCGGTGAGGCCTGGGTTGATCGCGTGACCAATAATGTTGTCTTTGCTAAAGGGCAGGTAGTCGAAGGTCCTGACAACCGTATTATCGCTACCTGTACTGCGAATTTTATGCGAATAGGCAAGCACATTGGTGGGAAGAAATAACATGACGGCAGAAATGAAAGCAGCCCTGGTTGCACTGCGCGAACAGAACGACCACAGTGCGGTTATTCAGGCAATTCCTTACGCTCGCTTGCTCGGTATTCAGCTGCACGATATGGGGCTGCAACCCACTTTTATCATGCCGGCAAACAAAGACAATATCGGTAATCCAATGTTACCCGCTATTCACGGTGGTGTGATTGGCGGGTTTCTCGAAACGTCTGCAGCACTGCATCTGTTGATGACCATGGAAAGTATCGCTTTGCCGAAAATTATCGACTTCTCGCTGGACTATCTGCGTGCCGGACGGCTTCAGGATACGTTTGCAAGCTGTCAGGTCTGGCGACAGGGAAATCGTGTCGCCAACGTGGCTATAAATGC
>JAYNJA010000328.1:603-2943 GCA_038109705.1 Thalassolituus sp.
GGCGCATTTTTTACTTGTTCAGGAATAATCTAAGACGCTTGCTTACACAAAGCATGCAAGCGTAGACTGGCTGCTCATCTGTCGGGGTGCCTGATCGTTTAACTAATAAACACACAGGCTGAGATCGCGAATGCGGGTCCCGTTGAACCTGATCTGGTTAGTGCCAGCGTAGGGAACAGAGATCACATCAGCGCCAGTTTTCGATGTCGGCGTGTCGGATTGCTTATGCACGGCCTTGCTGTGCACAAAACAACGACACGTAGTCGATCTGTTCTTATCCGCTGCCTGCCCGATCCTTTAACCAGGAGAAGAGCATGGCTGAGTCAAATTTATTCCACGATCCGGAAGCCTTTCCGGGATCCACTAAACATTACGAAACCGTCACGGGCAGACATTCCGGACGTCACGATTTACGCGTCGGTATGCGCGTTATTCAACTGAGTGATACCCGGTTGGCTGATGGCAGCTCCGAACCGAATGCCCCGCTGCGTGTGTACGATACCTCCGGCCCATATACCGATGCCGACGCCAGAATTGACGTTACATCAGGTCTGGCTGCGTTGCGCGCCCCATGGATACAGGATCGCAATGATTGCGAAGCTCAGCCTTTACCAACTCGGGTAACTGCGGAGTCTAAGCAGATTTCGGCTAAAGAAGGGCAGACAAACTTTTCTCATCACATATTGCGTGCAAAGCCGGGCAAAAATGTGAGTCAGCTTTGGTACGCCCGCCAGGGAATTATTACTCCCGAGATGGAATACGTCGCCATTCGTGAAAACCTTGGTCTCAGTGAAAAATCGCTTCAACAGGAGACCGCACGCCAGCATCCGGGCGAGAGTTTTGGCGCGGCTATTCCCGCGGTGATTACCCCAGAATTTGTGCGTGCAGAGATCGCCCGTGGGCGAGCCGTTATCCCTTCTAATATTAATCATCCTGAATCTGAGCCGATGATTATCGGACGTAATTTCAGAGTGAAGGTTAATGCCAATATCGGTAACTCGGCGGTCACCTCGTCGATTGCTGAAGAAGTAGAGAAAATGGTCTGGGCTACTCGCTGGGGGGCCGACACCATTATGGATCTGTCCACTGGCAACGACATTCACGAGACCCGGGAATGGATTCTGCGTAACTCACCGGTACCCGTCGGCACCGTACCTCTGTACCAGGCACTCGAGAAGGTTGGCGGTATTGCCGAAGATCTTAGCTGGGACGTCTACCGCGACACTCTGATTGAACAGGCAGAACAGGGCGTGGATTATTTTACAATCCATGCGGGTGTACGCCTCGAATATATCCACCTGACAGCGAAGCGCCTGACCGGAATCGTCAGCCGTGGCGGATCTATTATGGCTAAGTGGTGCCTGGCGCATCACAAAGAGAATTTTCTCTACACGCATTTCGAAGACATCTGTGAAATCCTGAAAGCCTACGATATCTGTTTCTCACTGGGCGATGGTCTGCGCCCGGGCTCAATTGCCGATGCTAATGACGAAGCTCAGTTCGCCGAATTACAGACCTTGGGCGAACTGACTCAAATCGCCTGGAAACATGACGTACAGACCTTTATCGAAGGGCCGGGACATGTACCTATGCATATGATCCGGGAAAATATGGAAGAGCAGTTGAAACACTGCCACGAAGCACCGTTCTATACACTCGGGCCGCTGACTACAGACATAGCGCCGGGCTACGACCACTTCACCTCGGGAATTGGCGCGGCGTTGATTGGCTGGTATGGCTGCGCAATGCTTTGTTATGTCACACCGAAAGAACACCTTGGTCTGCCTGACCGGAACGACGTAAAACAAGGTTTAATGGCCTACCGTATCGCTGCGCACGCTGCTGATTTAGCCAAAGGTCACCCTGGTGCTCAGATGCATGATAACGCTATGTCGAAAGCACGCTTTGAGTTCCGCTGGGAGGATCAGTTCAGACTGGCGCTCGATCCACAAACGGCCCGCGAATATCACGACGAAACCATGCCGAAAGAAGGGCATAAAACTGCCCATTTCTGTTCCATGTGTGGCCCTAAATTCTGCTCAATGAAATTGTCCCACGACATCCGCAACGGTGAAGCAGAGCGTCAGGGCGGCATGGAAAGTATGTCACGTAAATTCCGTGATGAGGGGAGTGAGCTCTATCAGGCTGCGTCAGAAAAAAGGAATGAAATGGTATAGCCACAGGTAAGGAGACCTGATGATGAAAAAAATTACGATTATTGGCGCGGGTCTTATGGGCCGCCTGCTCGCCTGGCGCCTCAGTCGGGCGGGAAAATCTGTGACTTTATATGACGCAGGAGGAGAAGATTCCTCCGGGAGTGCAGCTTACACAGCCGCAGCT
>JAYNJA010000329.1:0-2929 GCA_038109705.1 Thalassolituus sp.
AAAGTGGAGACTATCGAAAAACAGACCGACCTGAGACCCATCGAGTTTAATATCACCGTTATCATCACCGATATTCAATCGGAAGACACCAGTATCGTCCGTAAAATCATTAGGCGTTCCACCGTCGTTGTAGCCTAGAGTACGACCACGCAGAGAGAAGAATTCGTTTGATACGCCGCTGGCGCTTGTCATTCCAACTCCGCCAACCGTGAAACCACGGCTACCCAGCTTATCGAACAGCTGCAACGTACCATCTGAATCAATATCGACGGTCATGACAGAAGCATCGCCACCTGAACCGTAGATGTTCATGTCACGTAAGTGAGCCGAAACGGCGTCTTCGGTGTAGCTAAGCTCACCAATAGAAATATCACCTGGGTTCAACTCAATGGTCAGGCCAGATTGCCCGGAAACTCCCGACATAGCCTGATCATCCATCGCTTCAAGAGCATTGATGTTTGCGGTGTGAACAGCCAGTGCAATAGCACTGATTGGGAAAAGAATTTTTTTCATAATTACTCCACCGGAAACAGCAGTAAGTTACCCTGAAGAATGATGTCACCATTCAACTGTACGCCGAAAATATCAGTCTGACGAAACGAGTCATAAGGCGCATTCGTTTCTGGATTAATCGCTACCTGCCCGTTTTCATCTCGCGGAGCGACACCAAACTCACCGTTATTCGCAACCGCAAACTTAAACTTAAAGTCGCGGAAGCTCACAACGCCAGGAAGACCAATCTGAACAACTTCTTCATCGATCGCCATCGTCTGGAAATCGCCAGCAGCATTGTCCCATGCATCGTAATTTACTGCGGAAGTAAGGCGCTCGGTACGCAAGGTAAGCCCCTCAAATGACATACCACCCGACAGGTCATCAATTACGTACCAGCCTTCACTGTTCTCATTCAATTTGATCGCGAAACGCATACCACAAACGCCCAGGTCACACTGATCAGCCTGACCACTACCATCTGGGTTCTGCGAGTTATCCAGAACCAACACTCCATTATCATTCCGGTAGTACGGACGGGTACCGTCATTCCATAATGGCAGCTCATTGTCACCACTATTAATTGTGAACTCACCCGACAGGTAAACACCACCCTGGCCCGCAAACTCTGCAAGGTTTGAATCATCAAGCGCCTGAAGTTCAGCATTCGCAGCCAGACTAACAGCGAGTAAAGAGGACGCGATAAAGGTCGTTTTTAACATTGTTATCACCTTTTTATTCAGCAGGACCTTTAAAGGTCGCGGCTTTGAACCCTGAGATATTGAGCACGCAGACCGTCCAGAGTCGAGCTACCCACGCTATTCCCGCCGATATTTACATCACCAACGTAGAAGAAGCTTTTCGGTGCGTTAGCGTAGTAATCATCGTAAAACTCCTGCATTGCCGCAGTGTTCCCTGTATTAATGGTAGAGTCGTATGCCTTCGCATTTGGAGCAACCAACTCGAATACAAAGTTACCGTCAGCTGTAGCAGAGAATTTCATCGGTTGAATTTCACCATACCCGAGATTCAGGCTCAGCAGCACATTGTTCAGGTTTAGTGTCGTATTTGCGTATTTAACTGGATCGATAACACCATTGTTCTCACACAAAGTACCACAAGCATTGATCTGAATATTCTTAACAAACATATTCAGACGCAACTCGCCATTAAGTTCAGCTCCTGGAGCCTGAGGATCAGTACTTTCACGCGACCAGAAGCGAAAGCTGGTACCATCGACAAATAGGCCGTTAAGAGCAATATCAAGAGAGTCATCACGCTGTGACGATACACCATTCTGGTCCGTACTGTTCAGAGTAAACTCAAATTCGGAACGAACGACCAATCCACCACGACGCTTCTGTGGATTCGAACCAAAAAGTGCAACAGTAATGTCGTCGATACTGGCTTTCTCGTCAGTTTTACGAGCAAGAAGACCACTCTGACACTGGGAGAAAGTTCCATCAAAACCACACAACTCAACGAAACGATCGCGATCTGCAATACGTTCCACGTATGAGTACTGATAAACACCGCTTCCTGTTGCGTTCATACGATCAAACAAAATCTGACGCTGTTCCGTGAGACCATCTAATGCATCTGCAGACGCCTCGCCGTATGGATCCCAGGCATTCTGAGAATCATTATAAGTATCGAGTGCAGCTTGACAGGTGGCTGAACTACAGTTTTCAACATCGCCACTACCGCACTCTTTACCCAGAAAACATTTAGGCGCACCACGTGGTGTAAGCACATAGGTATCTGGCACCATGCCTGCTGCGAGCAAGAGTTCCCACTTAGCAGCCATATCAGCGTAGTACGGCTCTTCGGCAATTTTCGCCTGGTCATACGTTACTTGATACCCGTCGACACGAATCTCTTGAACCTGAATACCACCATTAGCATCTGTAGCGAGATAAGTAGTGTCGATAGACTGTTGAAGCTGCGTAAAACTCGCAACACCAGAATAACGGCTGGTGATTTGCGAAACGTTGTTTTCTAACTGAGTTACCTGAGCACCGATACTAGCCGATGCCGATGCAGAGCTGCGGTTTTCATAATAAGTGTACTGACCATAAGTCACGCTGTTCTGAAGGTTATCAGTGTAGCTGTCTGTAGCCAGTTCAAGCAGTGCGATATCGTTGCCAACATTACTGTATGGACTCTCAACACCATCCCCCATAGTGCCGCGCACTGATCGAATGACCCAAGGGTGATTGTAACTACCGATATCAGCAGCACGCTTGTCACGACCGGCAGCAATATCTGCGTCAGTCAGTTCCCCACCGATATAGAGTTTGGTCCAGTTGATATCAATTTCTTCACCGGTGGAATCCGTGATACCAGTAACACTCAGGGACGCTCCTTCCGTATCAAGCATAAAGTCCTGGAGTGCAAAACCTAAGCCTTCACCCGTTGCTGTCGACAACTCATATTC
>JAYNJA010000330.1:0-2922 GCA_038109705.1 Thalassolituus sp.
ATAACCTATTGGCACGATGATAAAAACCTGAATGGCAATGTCGATTCAGGAGAAAAAGTTATTTTATACGTTGGTTTGCGCCGTGGTGGCCATAGTTATTATGCATTTGATGTGACGGACACTAACAATCCAAGTCTGCTTTGGCAAAGACATGGTCCATATCAGGTCGCATATCATAATAAAAATATCCCAGAGTTCAGCACGGGGTATGAACAACTTGGACAAACCTGGTCAGCGCTGAAACCAGCCATGATAAAATGGAACGGCGCCCAAAAAGTGGTGTTGCTTGCAGGCGGAGGCTACGACCCGGACGAAGATGGCTCTTCAACATCAGGACCTAACTCCCGATTTGAGCACAATGTTGGCAATACTGTTATACGCTGCTGATGTTGGAGGGCGACTGTGGCGCTTTGATCTGAACCAGAGCTCCGATGTTTTTGCTACCGGTGGAGTTATTGCAGACATAAACGACAGCGAGAGTTCAGGAATTGGTGCAAACCGTCGCTTCTACAATAACCCGGATGTATCCTACATGGAGGATGCAGCAGAACCATTCTTAATGATTAGTATAGGGTCTGGATACAGAGCACATCCTCTGAGTACGGATGTTTCTGACAGTATATTTCTGATCAAAGATATTCATGGACTTAATGGTGCTCCAAGTACCTACATTAAACGTAATAAATCCGATCTGGTTGACTGGACCAGTGCTGAAGCAACCGATCCGGAGAAATCGGCCAACGGTTGGTTCCTGGACTTGAATCAGTCAGGAGAAAAAGTACTGGCCTCAACGCTGACATTGAATGGGGTAGTTATGATAAACACTTTTGCGCCGACATCTGAGCTTGATCCGAATCAGTGCAGTGGTAATCTCGGCCAATCCTATTCTTATCAGTTACTTGTAGCTCCGAATCTATATGACAAGGTAACTAAGGGTGATAATGAATCTACTATTACTATTCCAGGTAGAACACCACCTCGTACAGGCCCGGTCGATAGATTAATCGCACCACCGGAACTTGGCGGTTTTCCAACAGCTACCGGAGGTGGGGATTGTGAAGATGCTAAAGCAGTGGTTTTGTCAGGCACGACTATGAGACAGGGGCCTCTTGATTCCTGTGATATGCTTCAAAATAGCTATTGGGAAGAAGAATAATGAAAAAAATCAAAGGCTTTACGTTGCTTGAGCTCTTGATAGCATTGATTGTCGTTGGAATTATTTCATCAATTGCTTATCCCTCATACCAGGATAGCGTGCGTGAAGCTAAGCGATCAGATGCGATAGCCATAATGCAGAAGATGCTTGCATCTGAAGAAAAATACTTTATTGATAACAGGGTTTATGCCGACGACCTGAAAGACTTGGGACTTAATGCATCTACCTATAGCACTGATTACTACGACATCTCTGCTTCGCAATGCACAAATCCGGCTGATTTATCGCTGTGTGTAGAGCTAACTGCGCTTGGCACTGGAGACCAGGAAAAGGACGGGAAGATTATAATGAACACCATCGGACGTTCAGTTCACATAGACGCTGACGGCGTTGAAACTCAGTTGTAAATTCAAACTGTTTTCAAGAAAAAAATAAAAGCCCGCAATGCGGGCTTTTATTTTTATTCAAACTTTAACAATCAGTTAAACGTCGGATAGGCATGACAAGATCAATCGATTTGAGTCAACCGCAGCTCTTTCGGTAACGAGAACACCACATTCTCTTCTCTGCCTTGCAGCTCCTGCGGCTCTTCCCCGCCAAGAGATACCAGTTTTTCCACTACTTCCTGTATCAGGATATCGGGTGCTGATGCCCCGGCTGTAATACCTACCGCTTTCACGCCGTCTAACCAGGAAGGCTGAATTTCTGAAGCGTTATCAATCAGGAAAGATTTGGCACCCATACGTTCACCCAGTTCACGCAAACGGTTGGAGTTACTGCTGTTTGGTGAGCCAACCACCAGCATAAGGTCGCACTCTGTTGCCAGTGTTTTCACGGCATCCTGGCGGTTCTGAGTGGCGTAGCAGATGTCGTCTTTACGCGGACCGGTGATTTCCGGGAATTTCTCGCGCAACGCGTCGATAACGCGAGCGGTATCGTCCATCGAGAGAGTTGTCTGCGTCACATACGAAAGATTCGCAGGATCTTTTACCTCAAGTTCCTGTACGTCTTCTTCGTCTTCAACAAGGTAGATATTTCCGCCCTTACTGAAGTCGTACTGGCCCATAGTGCCTTCAACCTCAGGATGACCTTTATGGCCGATCAGAATGCACTCACGGCCCTGAGCGCTGTAACGGGTCACTTCAAGGTGAACTTTAGTCACCAGCGGGCAAGTCGCATCAAACACCCGTAAGCCACGCTCTTCAGCAGTACGACGCACCGCCTGAGATACACCATGGGCAGAGAAAATAACGATGTTGTCGTCTGGCACCTCATCGAGTTCGTCGACGAATATCGCGCCGCGTTCACGCAGGTCGTTTACCACAAACTTGTTATGTACGACTTCATGGCGCACGTAAATCGGTGGTTCAAACAGTTCCAGTGCGCGATTGACGATATCGATTGCACGGTCCACGCCAGCACAGAAGCCACGTGGATTAGCCAGTTTAATCTGCATTTTTCACCTCAAGAATCTGCACTTCAAACTGCAATTCCTTGCCTGCGAGAGGATGGTTAAAGTCAATCGTTACCCAGTCGCCTTCGATACGGCTTACAAGCCCCGGCAGTTCGGCACCTTGCGCATCAGCAAACGACACCATCAGGCCTTCGGCGACAGGCATATCCACGGGAAAATCTGAACGCTTCATATCCTGTACATTCTGTGGGTTCGGCTGACCGAATGCCTTTTCTGGTGGCACGGTAAAGGTTTTATGATCACCTGTGGTCAGACCAAGCAGAAAGCCTTCAAAACCCTCTGGCAGGTTGCC
>JAYNJA010000331.1:0-2869 GCA_038109705.1 Thalassolituus sp.
GGTATCATTGGTGCGTTGCTTGCTGGTGCTCTTATATTTAAAGAGAACGTAAGCCGTAGTCAGATATTCTGGTGTCTTGTTATTCTGTCGGGCATCCCCGTAATTCTTCAACCGGAGATTTAAGATGAGTAAGAAGGTGTTAGTTGCTGTGGCAGACGGCACTGAAGAGCTGGAAGCCGTCACCATTATCGATGTGCTGCGTCGCGCCAAACTGGATCTGACAGTTGCTTCAGTGATGCCCGGGCATGAAGTTGCATGTTCCCGTGGTGTGCATCTGGTCGCGGATAAACTGATTGGTGAATGTGTAGGCGACGAGTGGGATGCCATTATCTGCCCGGGGGGCATGCCTGGAGCAGAAAATCTGGCAGCATCTGAAGCACTGGTGTCGATGCTGAAAAAACAGAATGAAAGCCGCAAGTTGATCGGCGCTATCTGCGCAGCACCTCAGGTTGTTCTGGCTAAACACGGGTTGCTCAAGGGCATGACAGCCACTGCGTATCCAGGCTTTCGGGAAAAGCTCAGTGAGCATGGGGTGCATCCGAGCGATGATGCCGTCGTCAGCGACGTGAACATTATTACCAGTCAGGGGCCGGGGACCGCGATGATGTTCTCTATGGTGTTGATACGTGAACTTGCCGGCGAAGTCGTGTGCAACGAAGTTGCTGAAGGGTTGTTGGTTTAACGATTCACATTGATCACCGTTAAACGCGCTTCGCGGTTTGAACGGCTCCTACGAGAGGTGGGATTGCCACCATTCTGTAGGAGCCGATCAGCGTTTTTTGCTATCGGCGAACCTGGCTTACAGCCCCATGCAATTCGCGTAGTAAGTTGTAGTTGCTGGCCAGTCCGAGAACACGCCAATCACGCCCACATCCCTCGCCAATACGTCCAGCAGGTTGTAAACGTCGCCTTCGTTATCAATCACGTCAGGCATACCTGTTTCGCCATTCAGACCTGTGTAATACCAGTCGTTATTTTCACCGATCAGACCAGAGCGCTCCAGCGTCCAGGTGATCAGTTTCAGGCCAGCTTCTTTGGCATTCTTCGCATACTGTGTTGGTACGATTTCGCTCTGTGCATTGGCTTCAACCAGCATCCACAATGGTGGTGCCAGAACACGAACGCCATCAGCGCGCCATTCCTGCATGGTTTCCAACGATACGTTTACGTCATACACGCCATCCAGGAAAACTGCCTGACGTCCAAAACGTGTGTTTTCTACCCAGTACACTACGTCATCGTAGTTGAATGACTGTGGCCATACACGACGCGGATGAATATCAGCAGCGCGGTATTCGTCGATCATCTGCTGAGCGTACATTTCCTGGGTGTACTCGCCGTCAAACGGCATAGCAACAGACGGTGATTTCAGTTCTGGGGTGAAGTCTACCCCCAGCCTGTCCAGCAGCTCGATGCTTTCAGCGTGGGTCATCAGAGTACCAGTAGAAGAGTAACGGTCTGTGCGCCATGCAGGAGTGGCATCCATGTATTCTGCTATGGATGTGGCATTGCGGTTTGCTGCGTCCATCTTGCCTTTCAGTGATTTGAATTCCGCCAATGAGATATCACTGGTGCAACAGCGGATAGACGATGCGTTGATTAGCTTGCCTTCGCTGTCGAACTCCGGCGCGACTGAGCATTTCTCTGCCAGCGGCGTAGCCAGAATATTGGTGGTGGTGTGCAGGTCACACTGTGAGTGACGGCAGACCAGTTCACGGTCGTTGGTGAAGGTTACGTCACATTCAACGATACCTGCGCCCATTTTAGCGGCGGCGGTGTATGACTCTTTGGTGTGCTCTGGAAACTGCATGGCCGCACCACGGTGGCCGATAGAAAACTTGCTCTTATAGAAAGGGCCGCTCTCACAGGAAGCCAGCTTGTCTTTCAGTTCACCTTCATCCATGTCTGCAACCAGATAGAAAGGGCGAGGGCCGAGCTGGGTTTCTGTCAGCTGGCCGAACAGTTTGTCAAAGCCGAGGCCTTTTTTGTGATGATCCGGGCTTGCCTGAGTGGCGCAGCCCGCGATCAGCATCAGTGATGCGAAAGCGTAAGTTAAAAGGGATTTCACGAGTAAGCTCCATAGTATTTGGATTGGCATAGGGAGCCTCAGGCTAGGGAGGGCAGATTTCATTTAAGCAAAAATCCGGTGAAGCTTCTGTTGCTTAATGACAGACTTTACAGCTGGCGTGATTTGGCGTTGCTGAATTGTCGCCGTTAAACGCGCTTCGCGGTTTGAACAGCTCCTACAATAGAACGGCTCCTACAATCTTGAGGATATAAATAAACCTGTAGGAGCCGATCAGCGTTTTTTGCTATCGGCGATAGCGCTCTTCTATGCCCTAAGCGGTTTACAGGGCTTTTTCCGGCCTGTAGAGTACGTGCTCTTTTTTATTCATGTGGCCTGTCGTGGGGGCCACCACTGACAAGGATTTACTATGCCTGTTATTACCCTTCCTGATGGCTCCAAGCGTGAGTTCGACCAACCCGTCACCCTGATGCAGGTGGCTGAAGATATCGGCCCTGGTCTGGCGAAAGCGACCGTGTGTGGTCGTATCAACGGTGAACTGGTCGATGCGTGCGAGCTGATAACTGAAGATGCTGACATCTCGCTGATCACAGGTCGTGATCAGGAAGGTCTGGAAGTAATCCGTCACTCATTCGCGCACCTCGTGGGTCACGCAGTTAAGCAACTGTACCCAACCGCGAAAATGGCTATCGGCCCGGTGATTGAAAACGGCTTTTACTATGACATCGACTACGAGCGTCCATTTACACCAGAAGACGTTGAAGCCATTGAGAAGCGCGTTCAGGAACTGATCAAGAAAGATTACGAAGTTATCAAGAAGATGACTCCGATTCAGGAAGCACG
>JAYNJA010000332.1:0-2863 GCA_038109705.1 Thalassolituus sp.
CTGGGCAACGGATGTTGCCTTGTCGGCGGCCCATTCGAGTACTTCTTTAACTCGTTTTCCTGCTTCAATTACCGCACTGATGAAACGATTCAGAGCGGTGGTTCCGGCTTTCAGTGCAGCATTCAAGACTTCGATAACGCCTTTGCCTGCATCGAGAAGGGTGTCAGCGATACGATTGATGACCTGAACCCCGTAACGGGCTGCTGCCGCTACTATGTTGATTACAGATTGTCCGGCACGGAGTAGCTCGTTAACGATTTCACGTGCCGCATTCAGCGTGACGCGTGTAATACGTTCTATCAGCTCATTTATCGTCTTGCCAATGGCGAGCAGGTGGAGTGTCATTGCCCGGATTGCGGATGCGGTCAGCGTTGCCATCTCCAGCATCAGGGTGGTCAATGAACCTGCGAGTGCCAGAGCTTTGCGCACGGCTTCCCGCGCAGTGCTGGCGGCTTGACTGACTGCCCAGGAGAGCACTTCGCTGATACGCTTGCCGGCCTCAACAACACCCGTAATGAATTTGCGTAGTGCCGTCATACCTTGTCGGGCCGCCTCAGTGAGTATTTCGTCGACTTTTTTGCCGGCTCTGACGATACCTTCAATAAAATCATTGACCTTGCTTTGGGCCCAGCCGGCGGCCGCTTTTATTGCATCGCCAAGCTTTTTGCCAGCAGCTTTTATGGCATCTGCAACGGTATTGATGGCGCCCGTTATGCCATCGACGATATTATCAACAGCATTTCCGACAGATCTGAAGGCATCACCGAGCCTGCCGTCGTGGGTTGCTGCATTGTCATGTTCGCGTAGAAACTGACCGGCTTCGGCTAACCACTCGCCGATGTCTTTCATGCTTCCGCCTTCAGCGAAGTAGTCTTTCATGGAATCGGCAGCTTCGGATTTTTTCAAGCGGGAAATACCGTTGACTGCGAGCTTTCCCTGGCGCTGTTGAATAAATGACTTCATTACCATTCGGCGGCTTGCGGCTGAGCGTCTGCTCGCCCAGGCGACCACTTCTGTTGATTCTTCGATGTCGCCCTGGAGGGCATGGGCAACTATTGCCTTGGTGGACAGGCTGAGTTGCTTGGTGCCCTGACGCTCAGCGTCCTGAAGCACTTCGTGCAGGTTACTTCGCTTGATTCCGAATTGATTGAGCTGGAGTACGCGTGCGTTGATGGAGGTCGGTTTATTGATGGCTTTGAGTGTAGTTGCATTGAGTGCGGGCATGGTCATTCTCCTTTGAGGTTGCCTCGGGGGAGCAACTAACCTACGCCTCGGTTTTCTGCACTGGAAAGGTCTGGAGTCTGCTTTGGCATGTAAAACAGTGTTGATTTGATCTGGATTACAGCTCTCGGCGTCATTCAATAAATTGTGGCAGGAGGCGTCACAGAATGTCGCATTAGAATAATGCAGGTGCGCAGGAGGGAAGATGGAGCTGGCAAATCGTACCCCAGCCCGTGAGAGGCTGGGGTTGTGATGGAGTCGGGAGTTACGGCGCTTCCGGTAGATTGCGGATCAGCATGGCTCGCTCCATTGGCAAGTGTTCGAGTCCTTCAGCTGGTATGGTGACGATAAAGCCAGAGCCCGGAGCGTCGTCACGCGGATTGCCACCAGTATCGCGAATATCGTTTAACTGGTACGTAACGTTTCCGGCGGTCGTCATAAATTCCACTGTGTCGCCATTCTGGAAGCGGTTTTTTACCTCTACCGTCAGGCGGCCATCCTGTATATGCGTAACCTGACCGACAAACTGTTGATGCACAGAAGCTGAATTACCACGCTCGTAGTTCTGGTATTCGTCGTGGACGTGGCGTCGGAAGAAACCTTCGGTGTAGCCTCGGTTCGACATGTTCTCTAGGGTGTCCATCAGCCCTTTATCGAATCCTTTACCTGCTACAGCATCATCAATCGCTTTGCGGTAGGCCTGCGCTGTGCGGGCAACGTAGTAGTGGGATTTGGTACGACCTTCGATTTTCAGTGAATGAACGCCCAGCTCCACCAGTTTTTCTATGTGCTGGATTGCCCGCAGGTCTTTCGAGTTCATGATGTAGGTACCGTGTTCGTCTTCGAACGCTGGCATGTATTCGTTCGGGCGATTTCCTTCCTGAAGCAGGAATATCTTATCGGAGGTCGCTCCACGGCCCAGTGTTGGGTCGAATTCATTAACCCCTTTGGGGATGACGTCGCCCTGTGCGGTTTCTTCCGCTTCGTGTGCATCGTACTTCCAACGGCAGGCGTTAGTGCAGGTGCCCTGATTCGGATCGCGGTGATTCATATAGCCAGACAGCAGACAGCGTCCGGAATAGGCGATGCACAACGCTCCGTGTACGAATACTTCGATTTCCATCTCCGGGCATTTTTCACGGATTTCAGCGATCTCTTCAATCGACAGTTCGCGAGAGAGAATAATGCGGCTGACCCCCTGGCGACGCCAGAATTCAACGCTGGCGTAGTTCACGACGTTTGCCTGCACCGACAGGTGAATTACCTGGTCTGGCCATTTGTCTTTAACCATCATGATCAAGCCCGGATCAGACATGATAAGGGCATCTGGCTTCATCTCGATCACGGGCTCAATGTCGCGCATATAGGTCGCGATCTTGGAGTTGTGCGGAGCAATGTTGCTGGCAACATAGAATTGCTTGCCCAGGTTGTGAGCGTACTCAATGCCTGTGGCCAGGTTTTCCATATTGAAGTCATTGTTGCGAACGCGGAGGCTGTATCGTGGCTGACCGGCATAGACGGCATCTGCACCGTAGGCAAATGCGTACTTCATGTTGTTCAGCGTTCCTGCTGGAGACAGCAGTTCAGGAGTAAAGGTCATGGTATAGCCTCCGCGAAAATTCGAGCGCGGAGACTACCATAA
>JAYNJA010000333.1:0-2805 GCA_038109705.1 Thalassolituus sp.
TTCAACAGAGCGCTTTACATCAAGTAGTGTGTAGCGGTCTGTGACAGCAGTCCGGCGGGTATTTCCACGCTGTTTGAACACCTGTTTGAGGTAGTCTTCCGGGTATTCGACCCCAAAGCGGATTTCCATTAACCGGCTTACCAACATGCTCAGACCGCTGGCGTCATAATCAGGGGTATTGCGGATATATTCCGGAACGTTTTCGGGCAAAGCTGGAAGCTGGTGATAGTCACCCAGAGTTGCGTCAGAGTTATCTGCACTGGCATTACTACCGGTCAAAGCGACTGTATTGCTACTGCTATTGTCTGAATCACCTAGGTTGCTATTACTGTCCAGAGCAACAACTTCCTGGCCATCAGTTACTGACTCTGAACTGGCGCTATTACCCGCCTGGTACACAGAGGCACAGCCACTGACTACGCTCAGCAGTGCGGTTGCTAATACTATTTTTGTTGTTATCAACAGGCGGTGAGAGTGTTGGTTCAGTAGCAGAGTCAGCACTTGTCCTTTCCTATATGAAAATTCGGGTCCATAACAACCGGAAGAATTACGCATTACGGGCCAATATTAACAGTGACAAATGTCAGTACCGCCGTGAAACCACGACAACTTCCGGTTAACAATCTGCACTTTTCTACTGGCTGGATGTCAGATGCAGGCATAAGCTGAAATCCTCTGAATTCGTTGATCCTACTGGATCGCTTATTAACGCTCGGCCCTTGATAACAAAAGCCACGCTATGGAAGGACACGCTATGACCGCTTCCCCGAATACCGTCACCACCAGCTCTACTGACCAGAATATGAGCGGCCAGAGCATGAGTGGGCAGATGATGACCCAACCTATGCTGATCAGTGATCTGCTCGAATATGCAGCAGCACATCATGGCGCACGGGAAATCATCAGCCGACGCTTAGAAGGTGACATCCACCGCTACACCTATGTCGACGCCCTCAAGCGCTCCAAGCAGCTTGCTCATGCGCTGATATCTCTGGGAGTAGCGCCGGGGGATCGTGTCGCGACGCTGGCCTGGAACGGCTACCGCCATATGGAGTGTTATTACGCGATCTCGGGATTGGGCGCGATCTGTCACACAGTGAACCCCCGTCTCTATTCCGAGCAGGTTGAGTACATCATCAACCACGCCGAAGACTGTTACGTATTTCTTGATGCTTGTTTCGCATCCTTGGTTGAGCCGATTGCAGAGAAGCTGCCATCGGTAAAAGGCTTTATTCTGATGATCGACCGCGATCAGATGCCGGAGACGAGCCTGCCCAATGTGCATAACTACGAAGATCTGATCGCTGCCCAGCCTGATATTTTCGACTGGCCGCGCTTTGATGAATCCAGTGCCGCCTGTCTGTGTTACACCTCAGGCACCACAGGCAACCCGAAAGGCGTGCTCTACTCTCATGAATCAACCATCCTGCATGCCTATGCCAGTCGCAATCCGGATGCATTGAATGTCTCATCAGATTCGGTCGTGATGCCCGTGGTACCCATGTATCACGTCTGTGCCTGGGGTATGCCCTACATAGCGCCAATGTCGGGTGCGACCCTGGTACTCCCCGGCGACGGCATGGATGGTCCCGACCTTTACGAGTTAATCAACCTCGCCGAAGTCGATCTGATGCTTGGCGTCCCCACCGTATGGTTACGCTTAATCGATTACCTGAAAGCTAACGACCTCGGAATTCCATCAGTAAAAACAGTCGGTGTCGGCGGCTCTGCTTCGCCACGCTCGCTGGTAGAGACTCTGGATAAAGACTTCGGGATTTACCTGCTGCCAATCTGGGGCATGACAGAAACCTCTCCACTGGCAACCCTGGGCTCACCGACTAAGGCCATGGCCAAAATGACGGATGATGAGCGCTACCGTATCCAGACGACTGCAGGCAAACCGATGTTTGGTATCGAAATTGAGATTTTTGATGATGACGGCCAGCCCCTGCCCCATGACGGTACTTCACGGGGTTACCTGCGAGTTCGTGGCCCTTGGGTATTAAGTGGTTATTACAAAACCGAAAAGCCCGATGCCTTTTTTACCGACAGCGCCGGCCGCACCTGGTTTGATACCGGCGATATCGCGGTGATCGATTCGGGCAGTTACCTGCAGATCGTCGACCGGGCGAAAGACGTAGTGAAATCTGGTGGTGAGTGGATCTCATCCATTGATCTGGAAAACGCCGCTGTCGGCCATCCAGAGCTGGCAGAAGCCTGTGTAATCGGTGTGAAACACCCGAAATGGGACGAGCGTCCTCTGCTATTTGTCGTGCCTATGGAAGGTAAAGAGGTCACGAAGGAAAGCGTTTACGAGTACCTTGATGGCAAAATCGCCAAATGGTGGACACCGGACGACATTCTGGTGGTGAATGAACTCCCGCATACCGCCACCGGCAAACTGCAGAAACGCAGCCTGCGTGACGAATATATTAATTACCTGATTGAGAAGAGCTGAGCATCCGTTCTGCACTCTCTGCCTCTCTGCACAAGCACCTACACCTCAACCTCCGGCAGCCGGATAGCCATCCAGCTGCCGGCCAGTCCCATGGCCGAGAGAATCAGAATCACGCCACTGATACCGATCAAGAGCTCCAGAGCACTGATAAATCCCATTAGCAGCAGAATCACACCAATAAGCGTATTACCTACAGACACGTAGTCAGTGCGTTTATTTCCCTCGCCCATGTTTACCACGTACGTCTTGCGACCAAGGCGCACTCCCTGATGGGCAATACTCAAAATAAAATAGAGCAAAGGCAGTAACCAGATCTGCGACAGCCAGTCACGGGCAAAAACAGCCAC
>JAYNJA010000334.1:0-2775 GCA_038109705.1 Thalassolituus sp.
CGTGGATTCCCGGCAAAGGGCAGTAGGCCGTAGGCTTGTTGTTTCGGATGATTGGTTGAGTGTGCTTCCTTGGCTTGGGCATATATCCTCCTGATGTTGGCTATGGCTATGATTCTGCACGAATTGACCTGAGAGGAAAATCAGGCATTTTTCTTAGAGTGACTTTCCATGTAAGTTTCTGATGAGGGGGGAGACACATCCCCTCCTCTTTGGTTTTAGTTTTTCGGTTCTGGTTTTTCTGGCACTCTCTGACAACTGTTCTATCCTTATCAGCGGTCTGTTTTAACACCATTCCCCCTTCCCATTTTACGACCACCTTACTCCATTCTTTTATACGAGTATTGATGGCGCAAATGGCCTTGCAGGAGTTGCTTTGCGTCCTCTTTGGATCATTTCAAGTCAAGCGTGATCTATTCCCTTGCGGGTTTTCATTTTTCAACCATCATTCTGCGACCAGTGTCATATAGCGACATTAGGTTGCGCATTTTTTGCGCAGATAAGGTTGGAGCAATCATAAAAACTCTCGAGAGTGATTAATATAATGACAATTAAAAATCCCATTAAACTGGCTTGCCTCGGTGGTGCATCTGTACTACTTGCGGCGTGTGGTGGTGCTACGGATAGCGACGCGCAGTCTACGGTTTCTATGCAGTACGATGTGTCTGCATTTTTAGAGCAGAGCATTGGTGAAAGCGCTGTTTCTGCAGCGGCATTCACTACCGAGCTGATCCTGCGTGGTGAGTTGTCTGCGACTGTGGTTGGTGGTCCGAACAATGGTCAGGTTGAGACGTTCGCCTGGACGATTTATCTGGATGAAGACACCTTCGAGGCGAGCAGCAATGCATCGCTGACATTGCCGCCGGGTAACTATGACTTCGAACTTCTGATGACCAAGGGTAATCAGCAGTACGCAGGTTACGTGAACCAGACTCTTAACGATGGCGAAAATGATATCGCTATGACGATTAAACCAGTAATCGGTGATGCGGTTTCTGACGTTACGATTATTGATCGTCTGGCGTATTTCAAATTCCAGAATTCGGTTGATGAGTTGTCAGCACTGACTGATCAAAGCATGGGTATTCAGGTCGATGCGGGTACTGAGCAGGTATTTACCATTAATACTGCTTCTGGCCTGAGCGATACTTTTGTAAACCTTCCTACTGGTCAGCACACTCTTGAACTGAAACTTTACGATGCTGGCATTCAGGTGGGTAAATCTGTTGCTGCTCAGCAGGTTCAGGCGGTGAATTATGGCACTGACCTGGCGATGGATATTGTGCCTCTGTACAGCGAACTGCAGTTTATTCTGACTGAAAATGGCGGTGACGCTAACCTGTCAGTGACTGCGCCTGCCGAAGTTATTGATGAAGTAGGCGGTATTTCTAACCTGACAGCAACGCTGGCATTGGTTGGTACTAAAAACCCTCTGCAGGAAACCGCGCTGTATTTTATTCAGCAGCCAGACGGCAGCTATCAGGCAGACGTTGTTCTGACTGATCTGCAATACGAAGATGTGACCATCAGCATGAACTTTGTTGACACCACGACTAGCGACCAGATTGCGAGCTGTAATCACAGCTGGACTCTGGATAACCAGAGCCAGGCATTCAGCTGCGATGTCACTCTGATCCGTCGTGCAGTCGTTGCTGGCAACATTCTGGCGGTACTGGGCATTAACGTTGAAAATGAAGCCGGTGAGCCTGTTGCTGGCGCGGTTGTGACCGACGCCAATGGCACTAACCTGGTTGTGACTGGCAGTGGTACTTACGGTACTGCGGGTTACCTTAAAACTTACCTGCGTGCCGGTAAGTACGATATTACCGCGACTGACCCTGCCACTGGCCAGCTGAAAGAAGGTACTGTGACTCTGTCTCCGCTGGAAGTTGAGAACATGACGCTGGTTCTGGCTGATCCTGTGCCTACGGGTATCGTGGCTGAAGACTGGACCTTCTCTGGCGTGGCGGGCTACAGCTACACCGATACGTCGATCAATATTTCTGTTGGTGGCGGCGGTGGCGGTCTGACTGCTCAGACGACTATCGCGACTGATGGCATGATCAGCTTCGACTGGGCGATCAACGTATATTCTGCGGGTCAGTACGGCGATGCCATCCGTTATAACATTAACGGTAATGACTATCTGCTGTCAGCGGCTGGTAGTGCATCGGGTTCGGTGACGAACATTCCTGTGGTTGCAGGCGATGTTCTGACGCTGTCTACCTGGGGTACGACTCAGTCTTCAAGCTATACGGCGTCGTTCACTAACTACAGTTTTGTAGCTAACTGATAGATAGCCGGTCGCAATGACCGCTTGAATTAAAAGGGAGCCTTAGGGCTCCCTTTTTTGTAACAGATGTTTCTCGCGGGCCAAATTAACCTCCGTCGTCACTTGGCGATAAAGAAATGCCTTCTATGTTTAATTTAATAATTATTTCAGGAAGGCTTTATGAAACTCGTTATTCCTACACGCCCGGATTTACTGGTCGAATTACAGGCTCTGATGGCGACAGATCCTGATCCCGGTGAGTTGGCGGCCTTGATTAAAAAGGATGTGGTTTCTTATTCGATCCTGCTGTCTATCGTCAACAGCCCGCTGTTTCGTCGACAGGAGCCGATACACTCGGTGGAGCAGGCAGTCGCTATGCTGGGCACCCAGAGAGTCGCGACCATGTTGCAGACAGTGGCTCTGCGCACGCAGATGGACCCGAATAATGCCTGGGAAAAGTTCTGGCAGATGGCAACTGAGGTCGCCACGCTGTCGTATCAATTAGC
>JAYNJA010000335.1:0-2743 GCA_038109705.1 Thalassolituus sp.
GGCCACTGGCGGCCATAAACAAGGCCAGCAAACCAATAGCTGCATCCATTTCCAGTTGCGCCAGCACAACCACAAAAGGCGCGCTTAACGCATAGCACAGCATTAACGAGCGGGTAATCAGGAAATGACGGAAAGTAGCATCGGTCTTCACAAGCGCCATGCGCCCAAGAGCCTCTTTCAGGCCGTTGCGCCCGCCCTCGGTTTCACCCGGAAATTCCCGGATACCCGAATAAACTACCGCCGCCAATATCCACATCGCAGCCGCAGCAAGAAATCCCAACGAGTAAACCAGCGTACTGCCCTGGCCCACCAGCCCAGCCATGAGAACCACAGCGACGACAAGCGTGATCATACCTGCGGCACTCTCGGCCCACCCATTAAGAGAACCGCGACGCTGCTTCGGAATTGTCTTACCCAGTACATCTTTCGACGCCACCGAACTCAGGCCGCGCGCAAGACTGAAAATCACCACCAGCCCAAGAATTGCCCAACCCGCGAGCACCCCATTGAGAGTGAGGGCTGATAGAGCAATTAATCCAATACAGACAGCCTGTAGAACGCTGCCCAGTACCCACATCCACTTTCGTACAGGCATAGTCCGGACAACACTGGCGATAGCCAACTGTGGCAGCATGGAACCAGACTCCCGGATTGGCACCAGCCAACCCAACATCCAGGCGGGCGCACCAACCGACTGCATTAACCAGGGCAAGGTAATTTTCGGATTAACCAGCGCATCGCCGAGCTTAGAAAGAAAAAGGCTGACGAGTGTTTTGACGAAGTTACCCGGCACCACCTGACAGGCAGAGTCAGGAATCGACTTACACGCACGTGCATCTTCGTCGTTAACCAGCTTGTCGTAAATTTCGTCGGTGAGACTTTGCTTAGACATAAAAAAATCCGGGAATATTTTCCCGGATCATATCAGTGACGCAATTAAAACCGAACCCGGTAGGATTCACCACCGGGCCCTTAATATGCGAATAATCAGCTGTGTTCGGCCATAAAGGCTTTCACCGCAGGGGCAATGTTTTCGCGGAATTTACGGCCATTAAAGATGCCGTAATGGCCCACACCCGGTTCCTCGCGATGCAGTTTTTTCTTCGCCGGAATACTGCTGCAAAGATCAAGCGCACAGGAAGTCTGGCCTTTACCTGTAATGTCGTCGAGCTCACCTTCGATAGTAAGCAAAGCCATATCTTTAATAGCTTTCAGATCAACTTTCTCGCCACGATACTCCATCGTGCCTTCAGCCAGCTGAGTCTCAAGGAAGACCTTACGGATAGTATCGAGGTAATAACGAGCAGGCATGTCCATCACTGCGAGATATTCGTTATAGAACTCACGGTGCGATTCAGCACTGTCGCCATCACCTTTGATCAGGTCGGTGAAGAACTTAAAGTGCTTACTGACGTGGGTATCCATGTTCATCGACATAAAGCCCGACAGCTGGATAAAGCCCGGATAAACCATCTGTCCTTTACCGGCAAAGCCATCAGGGACGTGACAGATCACATTATCCTGGAACCACTCAAGGTCTTTATCAGACGCGTAATCGTTGACTTCAGTGGGGCTGATACGGACGTCAATTGGTCCGCCCATCAGAGTCATCGATTTCGGTAAATTTTCATCGCCACGAGCTGACATTACACTCGCCGCAACCAACGCCGGTACACAAGGCTGACACACTGCCAGCACATGTGTGTCTGGGCCAAGATGTGCCATAAACCCGAGCAGATAATCGACATAATCATCGAAACTGAACTCGCCCTGAGAGATAGGAACATCACGGGCATTTAACCAATCGGTGATATATACCTCATGGTCAGGGAGAAACTCTGCGACAGTGCCCCGCAACAGTGTCGAAAAATGTCCGGATAACGGCGCAATGATAAGCACTTTCGGTTGCTCAAGGCCGCGCTTGCGTCGACGGAAATGAACCAGGTTGCAATAGGGTTTCTCGACAACATTGACGTACTCAATACCGACAGGGCGTCCATCAATCGTAGTCGTATCCAAGCGCCATTCGGGCTTTTCATAGAAGTCGGTCAGGCGTTCGACCAGTTCAAGTGAGGCCCGGACGGTGCGTAGATACCAGCCGTAATTCAGAGGATTCCACGGCTGATAAAACATCTGCCGGGTAAGGCTTGCCGCAACATGCATGGGGCGCATCACATTCATGATATGGGCATTCATTGTGTAGAGCATTCCATTCCACCTCTTTATCGGTTACCGGCAATTGAGCAGACAGAATATCTGGGGCCGGTGAACAAGGTCAGACTGCCAGAATAGTTCAGGATTCCACACTTGACCGGTAATTGCCTCCTGACAAAGTAAACTAAGCCGACGTTCCGGACGTTTATTTTCCAGGAGGGTCAATTTGGCTATAATGTCAGCTGTACTACGTTGGCCACACCCCAGAATGACTATCAACTGCGTTAAGTTGGCGTCTTCTGCGTGTGGTAAGCAGCTTGTAATGGCGTTATTTTCCATCACGGGTCGTGACTGGCACAGTCGCAACCGAACTACCGTGTCCGCCAACAATAACAACAGGAGAGGTGGTTATGACCAGCAAAGCAGAAATTAAGACTGAGGGCTTTACCAGCTTCAGTGAATTTTATCCGTACTATTTGTCCGAACACAGCAATCCGACCTGTCGAACGCTGCACTACATCGGCACATCGCTTGGACTGGGTGTCATGCTGTTTGCTCTCACCAGCGGTAAGTTCCAGTACATCCCATT
>JAYNJA010000336.1:0-2706 GCA_038109705.1 Thalassolituus sp.
TTTGAAGATAACCCATACCTCGATACGGTACATGAGATCGCAGCCTCTGAAGGCGCCTCTGTAGTAGTGGTATGCAACAAGATCGAAGCAGAAATTTCTGAACTCGAAGACGAGGAAAAAGCTGAATTCCTTGAAATGGTGGGTATGGAAGAGCCCGGGCTCGACCGCGTGATACGTGCGGGTTACGAACTTCTCGGTCTGCAGACCTACTTCACCGCTGGGGTAAAAGAAGTCCGTGCATGGACCATTAAGGTAGGATCAACTGCCCCACGCGCTGCTGCAGCCATCCATACTGATTTTGAACGCGGCTTTATTCGTGCAGAAGTTATCGGCTACGACGATTTCATTCAGTACAAAGGCGAAAACGGCGCAAAAGAAGCCGGCAAGTGGCGCTTAGAAGGTAAGGAATACATCGTTAAAGACGGCGATGTAATCCACTTCCGCTTTAACGTCTGATTCCGCCCGATACGGACGGATACCAAGGCCCTACGGGGCCTTTTTTTTGTTTCCGGATGTTCACGGTAACGAGCAGACTTCAGCAAGGTTCCGTTGTTTGCATCTCATTATTGAAACAATACGTTCATTTTAAGCCACTCTAAACTGAATACAGAAACAACTACACTATAAGTGTTATTCATAGCAGCCTGGCCTCCAGCGCCAGCTCACGCAACCAGTCAGGTATTTCATGTTTACAGCTCTGCGCCTTCCACTTCCGCTCCTACTGGCGACACTGACCGCCATCGCACCGCTGGCAATTGATATGTATCTGCCGGCGATGGGCAGTATGGCGGCGTTTCTGGGGAGCGATATTCATCACGTTGAACTCTCAGTCAGTACGTTTCTGCTTGGTTTTGCTGCTGGCCAGATTACCGGTGGGCCGCTCTCTGACCGGCTGGGTCGCCGGCCGGTGATCTTTGCGGGCCTTCTGATCTTCGGCCTCGCCAGCTTTGCACTGACCCAGGCAGTGTCGCTTGAAATGCTGCTGGCTCTGCGTGCTCTGCAGGCCGTTGGCGGCGGCCTGGCTGTCGTGAATTCCACTGCGATCGTACGCGACCACTTCGATGGCAGTGACATTGCGAAGGTATTGTCTATGGTAGCCATGATTATGATGGCAGCCCCACTCCTTGCTCCGATGCTAGGCTCTCTGATCCTGAGCTTTGCCGACTGGCAGATGATCTTCTGGGTGCTCACAGGATACAGCGTCGTGTTGATTGCCCTGCTCCTGTGGCAGCTACCAGAAAGTCACCCGCCACATAAACGGGTGAAACGACGTCCATGGGACGGGTACGTTCAGGTACTCAGCCATCGTAGTGCCCGTCGATACATATTCATGCTCGCCAGTTCATTCAGCGGTATGTTCGTGTTTATCACGGCCTCGCCCTATCTCTACCTTGAGCATTTCGGTCAGAGCGAACACGTATTCCCCTGGCTGTTCGGTGCCAATGTTGCCGTGATTATGCTGATGAACCGCCTTAACATGCGTCTGCTGCAGAGTTATTCACCCGGCCTGCTGATGAAAGTCGGGATAACCATTCAGTTTATTGCCGCACTGACGTTGGTTGCCACCAGCCTCTCTCCGTGGTTCTCATTGGGTGTCGCTCTGCCGTTATTGATGGTGTACGTTGGCTCTCTTGGCCTGATCACCGCAAATACCATGGGCACTGTGATGCAGTCTTTCAAAGAAGTGGCCGGTTCCGCCACAGCGCTGATGGGCGTCATCCAGTTTTCAGGTGGCGCACTGGCTGGCCTGCTCTGGGGCCACCTGCACGATGGAACCCCAGTGCCTATGATGCTGGTGTCCCTGTTTACCGCGACGCTGGCAGTGATCTTTTTTACACTCGCACGCCGTGCTGAAAGTTCAGATCAACTCACTACCGAAACACACTGATGCAATATCTTCACCAATAGATACTTGAGTAAAACACTCAGGAGGGACAGAATGAACGTTCATTCCGCTTTATGAAATCCATGGACAGACAAGACTGCATTATCGCAGCTACATCAGAACTGATCGCCGACAACGGGCTTGCCGCGACACCTATGTCGCTGGTTGCACGCCAGGCCGGCTGCGGTGCAGGAACGATTTATCGTTACTTCGAGACCAAAGAAGCTCTGATTGAAGCCGTTTATCTCAGCTTAATGGCACGCTTCAGCAGTGCCTGCCTGGATGGGATTGATGACTCTGGCTCGGTAAAAGAGCAGCTCAGCCAGTTCTGGCTGAACCTGTACCATTATTTGCGCTCTACCCCGCGGGACGCGACACTGTTCGACCAGTTAAGTGTCGCCCCAGCGATCAGTGAAGAGCTGCACCTTGCGGGTAAGGCAACGATTCTGCAGAGAATCACGCCATTGCTCGAACAGGGTCGTAAAGACGGAATCATCAGGGACCTGCCCGACGATGTTCTCGGTATTTTTATATACGGAGGACTCTCAACCCTGCTGCGTAGCGATCGCAACCAGCCGGGGCTGAACCAGTCGGAAGTCACTGATGAGATGGTACTGAGCTTGTGCTGGGGTGCCGTCGGCGTATGGAAAAATAGTGATTAATTACTGAGGCCCAGGAGAAATACGATGGCAACCGCTTTGGCTACCCCTGAAAAAGAACAGCTTACTTCAGCACCCGTAACCACAGTTCAGACAGGTTCTGTGCGCACTGATTTCTATGATCTGATTGGCACTATGGTTCTGGAACGAAAGCGCCAGCGC
>JAYNJA010000337.1:0-2705 GCA_038109705.1 Thalassolituus sp.
GCTCAAGTAAGTCAGCCAAGGAATTGAAGCGCATCCCGTCCGTAGTGCGCTGTTCGTCAACGCTGGTCTGATTAAGGTCAACCAGACGGGGATTTTTCAGGCCAGCGCGACTACACCATAACAGCAGGGTATCCACCGACGGCAGGAACCAGACGTTACGCATCATGGCGTAGCGATCTTCCGGCATCAGTACTTCACCGAGCTTGCCCTCAATCACTAAGGTTTCAAGCACCAGCTGACCACCAGAGCGCAGTGTATCCCGCAACTCCTGCAGGTGATCTATTGGGGATTTACGATGGTACAGAACGCCCATTGAGAATGTCGTATCGAAGGCTCGCAAACGCTGTGGAACGTCTTCCATCCGCAGCGGCAACAAATCGATCGACTGCTTACCTAACGCACGTTCGGCGTAACGTTTGAGGGCCTGAAACTGCATCAGAAACAGTCGCGACGGATCAATACCAATAACCCGTTCAGCGCCATCGCCCAGCATACGCCACATGTGGTAGCCCGAGCCGCAACCTACATCAAGGACAGTACGCCCCTTAAGAGGAGCGAGATGAGGGCCAACACGGTCCCACTTCCAATCAGAACGCCATTCTGTATCGATGTGCGTATCGAAGAACTGAAACGGTCCTTTACGCCATGGCATCAGGCCTCGCAGCCCGGCCTCTACTGCTGCCGAGTCTTCTTCAGATAAATCTGCTTTGCTCAGGCGCAGGTCATGTGCAGTCAGGTCGCACGCATCCGGAGTAATTGCCGGTAACGAATCTAACGCCTCAAGCCAACGAGCCTGATCGCCATGTTCCTTATCGTGCAGAAACAGCTGGAGCTGATCACGCAGGACATTGCCCCATGGGGCAAACTTACCCTCCTGCAAAAACGCATGAACATCATCAAACCAGGGCAGTAGGGAATCGTCGGAATAAGTCATTATTTTATGGCGAGGTAAGAAACAAAATTGAAGCATTGGTACCAGCGGATCACTTTCGAAAAGCCCGCTGACAGCAAACGCTCGCGGTGAACGTCTTCAGTTTCCGGAATCAGTACATTTTCGATGGCGCTGCGTTTCTGGGCGATTTCCAGGTCGGAGTATCCATTAGCGCGCTTAAAATCATGATGCAGGGTATCCTGAATCTGCTGTTCATCTTTATCGAATGCAACTTTCTCAGACAGGATCAGCGCCCCACCTTCACAGGTAGCGGAAGCAATGCGCGTCAGCAGATCAAGTCGTTGATCGGGTGCAATAAACTGCAACACAAAATTCAGCGCTGTTACTGAGGCGTTTTCAAGCGGGTAGCTACAGATATCGGCACAAACGAACTCAACGTGAGGGCCTTCATCGTCCAGAGCCAGGTAATGCCCGGCTCGCTCCAGCATAGATTCGGAGTTATCGAGACCAATAATGCGGCAGCCTTCAGTCGTCAGCGCGTGACGCATGGCCAGGGTAACCGCGCCGAGTGAGCAACCCAGATCATAAAGGTTAGTGCCTGCCTGAGCGTAACGTGCTGCAATAATCCCGGACATCGCCACAGTTTCGGCGTATCCCGGCACTGAGCGTTTGATCATATCCGGAAAGACGCGCGCAACCGCCGTATCAAAGCGGAAGTCGGGTACGCTGTTCAGTGGAGTCTGATAGATATCGTCGCGGTCAGTCATGGGCGGCCCTGTGTTTGAGGCTGCCGATTTTACCTCAGGCGACGATATCAGGCCATCACGGTGCAGTTTCGCCCAAGCTCTTTGGCTTTATAGAGGCAGCGATCAGCACGTACCAGAGCATCTTTACAGGTTTCATTATCAGATTTGCGAGCGACACCCACACTACAGGAAACGGCTATACGCTCCTTGCCACATACAAATGGAAAGTTCGCGATCTTTTCACGGATACGTTCAGCCAACGCAAAAAGAGCTTTATCTTCAGCACCTATCACTACTACGGTAAATTCTTCCCCACCATAACGATAGAGCGAATCTGAGTATCGCAACGATTCCGACACACGCCGGGCAAACTCCGCCAGCACACGGTCGCCGCAGGGATGCCCGAAGCTGTCGTTAATGACCTTAAAATGATCAACATCTAACATGATCACGCCAATCACATCTCCTTTACGGGCACCATAGCGGTCAAGTTCCTGCAGCCGGGCTTCAAGACTGACACGGTTAAGTGCTGATGTCAGGTGATCCATACGGATCTCGCGTCGCAGGACGGTCATCTGACGCTCAACGGTCTCACCATTAATCATCAATACCCCAAGACGCTTACGGGTGTCATCGTGACACGGCCAGAGGTTGGCGATCACAACAAAATTATCACCATCACGACTACAGACATGCAGTCGCAATGGACGACGCTGAAAATGATGCTCTTTCCCTGCATCGACTACCCGGTGGAAGGTTTCACTGAACCGGCTGCGATTATCTTCAGGAAGCAGTTCAGACAGATGCCTGCCCCGCAGCTCTTCAGATTCATAACCGAACATAGACCGTATTCCGCGATTGACGTCCTCAATCATGCCGCCAAGGTCAACGATTAATACGCCACAGCTCACCGAGTCCATCAAAGCACCCATACGCTGCTCGAGAGACTCTTTAGCACGACTTTCTGCAACCAGACGCGCATACCAACGATTCTCGATTGACGCATTCCAGGTTAAACCAAGCAGACTGGTGAGGATAAATCCTGCAGTCATCATAGATATGCCAAC
>JAYNJA010000338.1:0-2698 GCA_038109705.1 Thalassolituus sp.
ACCATAAATGTCGAACTCATTCGGTGTAACCAGTTCAAAGTCGCAGGCACCGGGGCGGCACATGATCTGGTTGTTATCGACTTCAAGGCCGTTAATACGGCAATCGGCAGGTTCAGCGGAAATTCCCAACCAGATGGCATCGGGCCAGACATTGCATTGCTGGCGCAGCGCCTGACTGGTGTGCTCTTTAAAGACCTGCATGCCTTCTAAGGCGATCTCGTCAATGCGCCCATAGAAGTGGCCGCCGGAGAGCTGGTCGTATTCCTGCTGCCAGTTAGTCAGATTACGGGCATGCAGGTCTGCATCATGAGCTTCCGAAGTATTGTGAATTGTGCTCTGAGTCAGTGCGTTGGATGTCTGTTGTTGGTGCATTTTCTGCTCCCCAGCCCAATTGTGGGCATCTTCAGCCTTATCTTACGGGCTGTTGTTCTTTCAATATCAGTCATCCTAACCAGCTGTGAGGCCCGTGGCATCAGCTTTTCGGCGCTTCTTAAAAACTTTGCCGAAATTCGATAGGCCGCTGGAATATCTCTCGCTCACCTTCTTTGTATAGCAGAGCAACAACTGTTCCCGTTGAGCAGATTTCGTCGGGCAGAGAAGGAAAATTATGAAATACAGCTACACCGCCGGTCAGCAGACCTGGCACTTTGAGAACCTCGCAGAAGTGATGGCGAAAGCCACACCAGCCCGCAGCGGTGACCGCCTTGCAGGTGTGATTGCACGCTCCGCAGAAGAGCGGGTTATCGCGCAGATGGTTTTAGCTGAGGTACCACTGAAGCAGTTTCTGAATGAAGCGCTGGTGCCATACGAAGACGATGAAGTGACCCGCCTGATTATCGACGAGCATGATGCCAAGGCGTTTTCTGCGATCTCGCATCTGACCGTGGGCGATTTCCGCAACTGGCTGTTAAGCGATATGGCCACACCTGAGGTGTTAGAAGGTGTGCGTGCGGGCATTACGCCCGAGATGGCCGCCGCGGTGTCGAAGATTATGCGCAACCAAGATCTGATTCTGGTGGCAAAAAAATGCCATGTAAAAACGGCCTTCCGCAACACCATTGGTCTTCCGGGGCACTTATCGACACGTCTGCAGCCGAATCACCCCACCGATGATGTGAACGGCATTGCTGCCAGTATTCTCGATGGCCTTTTATATGGTAACGGTGATGCGGTGATTGGCATTAACCCCGCGACAGATAACGTCGCGCAGGCAATCAAACTGATGAAGCTGATGGACGAAGTGATCAGCAAATACGAGATTCCTACTCAGTCCTGTGTACTCACCCATGTGACGAATACCATCGAATGCATCGAAGCCGGTGCACCGGTGGATCTGGTATTTCAGTCGATAGGCGGTACCGAGGCGACTAACTCTTCTTTCGGTTTTAATATCGCGACACTTGCCGAAGCCCAGGACGCCGCGCTGAGTTTAAAACGCGGCACGGTGGGTAATAACGTCATGTACTTCGAAACCGGGCAGGGCAGTGCGCTCTCGGCCAATGCCCATCATGGGTTGGATCAGCAGACCTGTGAAGTACGTGCTTATGCCGTCGCGCGTAAATTTAATCCGCTGTTAATTAACACCGTTGTTGGTTTTATCGGTCCGGAATATCTGTTCGACGGTAAAGAAATTATCCGCGCCGGTCTTGAAGATCATTTCTGTGCAAAATTACTCGGCCTGCCGATGGGGTGTGATGTCTGTTACACCAATCATGCCGAAGCCGACCAGAACGATATGGACAACCTTCTGACCTTATTGGGTGTCGCCGGTTGTTCGTTTGTGATGGGCATTCCCGGCTCTGACGACATTATGCTGAATTATCAAACCACTTCTTTTCACGATGCACTCTACGCTCGTCGGGTATTAGGCAGCCAGCCCGCGCCTGAGTTCGCGCAATGGCTTGCGCGTATGCAGATCATGGGCGATGCCTTTGTATTAAACGACGCTTTACCTGAGGCATTTGCCCGTTCGCTTAATTCGCTGCCGTTTAATTCACAGCCACCTGCATCTGGTCAGCACTGAGGGGATGACGATGAAAAATAACTCAACTGGTGTTGTAGAGAATCCGTGGCGTCGTCTGCGCGAATTTACCGATGCGCGTATTGGCTTAGGGCGTGCTGGTGTCAGTCTGCCGACCAAAGAATTGCTCGAGTTTCAGTTGTCGCATGCCCGTGCTCGTGATGCGGTGCATTTCCCGCTGGATTGCGATGGCCTGATCACGGCCATTGAAAAGTCTGAGACTATCAATAGCCGCGTCGGCGATATCCATCGTGTGCACAGTCGTGCGTCTGATCGTATGGAATACCTGCAGCGCCCGGATTTAGGACGTCGCCTGAATGAGCATTCCCGCAGCCTGTTACAGCATGACATTTCAGCACCTGAAAGCAGCGTCAGCAGCGAATATGACCTGGGCATTGTGATTGTTGATGGCCTTTCGTCATTAGCCGTACAGCAGAATATCGTGCCGTTTCTCGAGACATTGCTGCCGCAATTAAAAGACTACTCACTGGCCCCCATCACCATTGTTGAGCAGGGTCGGGTAGCGATTGGCGATGAAGTCGGTGAGCTGCTGAATGCTCGTTGTGTGATTGTTTTAATCGGCGAGCGCCCGGGGCTAAGCTCACCGGATAGCTTGGGCCTCTACCTGACCTATCAGCCGCACGTCGGCCTCACCGATGCTGCCCGCAACTGTATTTC
>JAYNJA010000339.1:0-2671 GCA_038109705.1 Thalassolituus sp.
GTAATTTCTGACCCTGAAAACATTATGTACCTGACAGATTATCAGACCACGGGGTACAGCTTTTTCCAGGCCTTAGTCGTCCCGCTCGAAAAAGAGCCATTCATGATTACCCGGGCTCTGGAAGAATCCAATGTGATCGCCCGGACATGGGTTGACCTCACCCGCCCCTACCCTGACACGGGTGACGCCATGCAGATGCTGGTCGATGCGCTGCGTGAGTTCGGCCTCGCGAATAAGCGTATTGGCTACGAGCGCAATAGCTATTTCTTCCCGGCCTATCATCAGGATGTTATTCACACATCACTGAAAGACGGCAAACTGCTCGACTGCTTCGGTATCGTTGAAGAAGGTCGAGTGTGTAAATCCGCCGTTGAAATCGAGCTGATGAAACGCGCTGCCAAAGCCACTGAAGCCGGTATGGCTGCAGGCATTGAAGCCTGTCGTGCGGGTGTCAGCGAAAACGAAATTGGCGCAGCAATAAGTGCAGGTATGTTCGCCGCTGGCGGTGAAGTACCAGCGGTTATGCCGTATGTGACCTCTGGGCCACGAACCATGATCGGCCACGCCACATGGGAAGGACGCATCGTCCAGCCGAATGAGCATATATTTCTCGAAGTCGGTGGCTGCTACCGCCGCTATCACACTGCGATGATGCGCACAGTTATGCTTGGGGATATCACAGACTCCATGTATCAGGCCCAGGAAACCATGAAACGTGCGTTAGATGCGGTGCACACTATGGTTCAACCGGGTATGACGGTTTCAGACGTGGATAACCTGGTCCGGAATATTATTTCCGACAACTCTGTAGGTGCCCGCTTGATTACCCGCTCCGGCTACTCCATTGGTATCGCTTTCCCGCCTAGTTGGGATGAAGGCTATATCGTCAGTCTTAAACAAGGTGAAGGCACCGTGCTGAAAGAAGGCATGACATTCCACCTGATTCCATGGATGTGGGGAGTTGATGGCGATAAAACCTGTGGTATTTCAGACACCATTTACGTCACCGACGAAGGCTGTAAATCCTTTTTCAGCATAGACCGGGACTTTACTGTAAAACCTGATCAGGGAATCAAGGAAGGTGACAAAAGCGCCGCCCGTATCGATTTCAACAGTGCACGGAGTAAAAGCACTGCCAGTCAGCCAACGCAGGACACAACGAAGGCAACATGTAAAAAACAAAAAACCGGCGCGACCGCCTGAGGAGATCAATATGCTATCACCAATCAATCCAGCCACTGGTCTGCCTCTTCCGGACGTGTATTCACTGACAGAAAATGAAGCGACCAGTGTTATTAACAAAGCAAGCATGGCATTTCCAGCCTGGAAAGCACTGACCATTTCTCAACGTGCGATCTTATTAAAAAAAGTCGCTGAAGGGCTGAGACTTCAGCAGAACCGGTTAGCCGAACTGATGGCTGAAGAGATGGGGAAACCATTGCGCGAAGGCCTTGGGGAGGTTGAAAAATCGGCTTTTTGTGCAGAATATTACGCCGACAATGGCGAGACGTTTTTATCTTCTGAAGCCCTGCCGTCAGATGCCAGCGAAAGCTATGTCTGCCATCAACCGCTGGGCACAGTACTCGGTATCCTGCCATGGAATGCCCCCGTATGGCTGGCACTGAGATTTCTTGCGCCTGCGCTGATGGCGGGGAATACCTGCGTAATGAAACCGGACCCAAATGTCCCGGCGACTGCAGCTTTACTGACTGAGATTTTTCAGTCGGTACTGCCTGACGGTGTGATGGAAAATCTGCCTGTAACCACCGGGATGGTCGGCGATGCCATCGATCATCCAGCGATTAAAGCAGTATCGTTCACAGGCTCAAGCAATGCTGGGCAGAAAGTTGCCGCGAGAGCGGCTGCAGGATTAAAACCCGCGGTTCTGGAGCTGGGAGGGTCGGACCCCTGTATCGTTCTGGCCGATGCGGATATCGAGAAAGCGTGTGACGTCATTACGCTTTCGCGCATGATTAATGCGGGGCAATCCTGTATCGCCGCAAAGCGTATCATTATTGAAGATACTATTTACGATACCGTCGTTAGCGGCTTAAAACAGCGTTTTGAGGCACTTGCCCTCGGCAATCCTTCTGAGCTGAACGATGCTATTGGTCCGCTTGCCCGTGACGACTTACGCAAACAACTCCATGGTCAGGTAATGCGCTCTGTCGAATTAGGTGCTAAATGCATCACCGGCGGAGAGATCCCATCCATTGATGGCTTTTATTACCCACCGACCCTACTGGGTGATGTCACCCCCGAAATGGCAGTATTCTCAGAAGAGACATTCGGGCCGGTACTGGCACTTTGCAGAGCTACGGACCTGGACCAAGCTCTGGCATTGGCCAACCATACCGAATATGGATTGGGCTCCAGCATCTGGACCAGCAATGAAGTTGCCGCGAAACGGGCAGCAATGGAATTAAACGCGGGACAGGTAGCGATTAACGGTATCGTCAAAACCGACCCCCGTTTACCCAGCGGAGGTATAGGAAAATCTGGTTACGGGCGCGAACTCGGACCTCACGGTATTCGTGAGTTTGTGAACATTAAACAGGTCTGGGCTGCGTAAGCCTTAAGACTTCCGTAAAGCGAAAAACCTGGCATGGCCCGGTTATTATTCTCTGATATTTCTTCTGAAGCCTGTTTAATGTTTTAACTGTGATTGACC
>JAYNJA010000340.1:0-2656 GCA_038109705.1 Thalassolituus sp.
CCGGTACCGTTAAAGCGGTGCATGTCGCCAAGGGAGATCGTGTGACTCCCGGAGAAATTCTGATTGAAATCGAGTAAGTCTGTCCGTGCGGCGGTAGGCAGCCGCCGCTGGATACCTTATTCTTGGCCCTGACTGAATCTGAGGTAAGACCGTGAAAGACGTAATCAAAGGTGTTATTAACTTCCGCAGCAATGTGTATCCGCAGCGCAAAGATCTGTTCGGTACCCTGGCTGGCGGCCAGAATCCGGATTTCCTGTTTATCACCTGTTCCGATTCACGCATTGACCCGAACCTACTGACCGGTTCAGACCCCGGCGATCTGTTTATCTGCCGTAATGCGGGCAATATTATCCCTCCGCACTCGAATGAAACCGGTGGTATGACAGCATCGATTGAATACGCAGTAGCTGTACTGGGTGTTCGTCACATCATTGTCTGTGGCCATACGGACTGTGGCGCGGTGAAAGGGGCTCTGGATATGGAAGGGCTGAATGGTCTGCCACACGTTAAGGAGTGGCTGGGCCATTGCCGCTCTGCGATGGAGATTGTTCGTGAGCGCAATGGTATCGCCAGTGGTTCCTGCCTTGGTCACGAGCACCTGTATGAAGCCATCGAAGAGAATGTGCTGCAGCAAGTGCAACATCTGCGCACTCATCCTGTTGTTGCTGCGAAGCTGGCAACAGGTAAAGTCGCGATTCATGGCTGGGTGTATAATATCGAGACTGGCGCAATTCGTTGTTGTAGTCACAACAGCACAGAGTTTGAAAACTTTGAACAGCACTACGCAGAAGAGATTGCTGCCCTGAAGTGACCAAAGTCACGAATTTATGTAACAAATTGAGCCACATCCCCTGTGGCTTGATTTGCCCATTGGCTATCTGTCAAATCGGCGTAAACTCCCAACTTAGAACTTAATAGACAGTTTTCATTCATTTGAACATCTGTTAAATTTAGTTCCGTCGTTGGCTAGGGACCTTCGACGTCAGGCAGGGCTCTGAAAACGCGATGATTGCAGCGCTTTCAGATCCCGAGAGGTGGATCTCAAGCCTTTCGCTACACACAATTGTAACAGACAAACTCGTACACTATGTCTATCGGGCCGGATTGCCGGAAAGAGAAAAGGATGTGGTGGTGTATTTGTCTCCTCTGCAGTTTGGTGTTGTCGTAAAGGGACACGCTTGTGTTGTGCAGCATGCGCGTGGACTGACCCGCTTCTCCTCCTGAAAAATACTCTGTATATAAAAAAAATGATCCCACTAAGGGACAGGAGTTCTCACTATGTCAGCTAACAAGCAGGCGCAGAAAAAACTGCCGCCGATTAAAATGCGCTTTAAAAACCGCGAAGACATTACTCTGGACGAATGCCTGGGTATGTATGAGCTGTTCAAGGTTTACTACCAGAACACGCCGTTTTCGCAGTTCCTGGAAGACTTCTCCAACAAGACCGGTGCTCACATCGCTAAGCGTAAGACCGACGGTAAAGTTGTAGGCTTCTCTACTGGTGTTGCCCGTACGATTGATATCGATGGCAAACCAACCCGAATTCTGTTCAGCGGTGATACCGTAATGTCGAAAGAATACTGGGGCACCACTGCGTTCCCACAGTCGTTCTTCCGTTGGTTGCTGTCTGAGCGTCTGCGTCACCCGACGCTGCCAATGTACTGGTTCCTGATTTCCATGGGTTACCGTACGTACCTGATTCTGGCGAACAACTTCTACAAGTATTACCCGAACATCGATGGTGATGATCCACACCTGAAAGAAGTTGCTTTTGCCGCTGCTGAAAACATTTTCCCAGGTGCCCTGAACCGTGAAACCGGTCTGCTGGACTTTGGTGAAGATGCCTGCGCTCTGTCTGACTTCGTAACTCCGATTACAGACAAAGAGCGTGCAGTACCTAAGATTGCCTTCTTCGAAAGCCGTAACCCAGGTTGGGCTCAGGGCGATGAAATGGCCTGTGTTGGTTCTATGGACTGGGTATCTTTCGGTCGCGTTATCCTGGACGCACGCCGTACTCTGTTTAAGAAAGGCACACGTAAGACTCAGAAGCAGGCGAGCTCTGCTGCGGTTAACCACAAACCTGAGAACGTTGAGGTTACCGTTGATGACATTTACAACAGCGCGAAGTCAGACAGCAAGCCTGCCTGATACTGTTGTGAACTCCTGAAAAGCCCGGCTATGCCGGGTTTTTTTTTGCCCCTGACCCAAACTGAAAGTCAGGGGCATTTTCTTTATGCCTGATAACGCTCGCGCAGGTATTCAAACATGGCACGCATACCCATAGCTTCGCCTCCGACAGGACGACCACGCAGGGCACGACGGTTGAAAGCCATCACATCAAAGTGCACCCATGGGCAGTCACCGACAAACGCCTCAAGATATAGAGCTGCTGTGATTGCACCCCCAAATGGGCTTGGCACCGAATTCACCATGTCAGCGACTTCGCTGTGCAGCGCTTCTTTATAGAGACGGAACAGTGGCAGATTCCATACTGGATCGCTGATTTTTTCGCCGGCCTGCATCAGGTCTCCGGCTAACTGTTTCTGGTTGGTGAAAAAGCCCGGAAGATCGGTACCCAGGGCGACGCGGCATGCACCGGTAAGGGTCGCGAAATCGATCATCAGATCCGGATTTTCGCTGGCTCCTTCAAATAAGG
>JAYNJA010000341.1:0-2653 GCA_038109705.1 Thalassolituus sp.
TTCGAACTGGAACACGACGGTGAAGTCCGCGGTTATCACAAGCCGATCATGATCGCGGGTGGTTACGGCAACATCCGTGACGAACATGTACAGAAGGGTGAGATTCCGGTCGGCGCCTGCCTGATCGTTCTCGGTGGTCCGGCCATGCAGATTGGTCTGGGTGGCGGTGCTGCGTCGTCTATGGCGTCTGGTCAGTCGAATGCCGATCTGGATTTTGCCTCTGTTCAGCGCGAAAACCCAGAAATGGAGCGACGCTGTCAGGAAGTGATCGACCGCTGCTGGCAGCTGGGCGACACCAACCCGATCGCCTTTATCCATGACGTCGGCGCTGGCGGTATCTCTAACGCCTTCCCGGAACTGGTTAACGACGGTGGCCGCGGCGGTAAGTTCGAGCTGCGTAACGTACCGAACGACGAGCCGGGCATGAGCCCGCTGGCGATCTGGTCGAACGAATCTCAGGAACGTTACGTTCTGGCGGTCGCACAGGAAGACCTGGCACGCTTTGACGCTATCTGTGCCCGTGAGCGCGCTCCATACGCTGTTGTTGGTTACGCCACCGAAGAAGCACACCTGACCGTGACCGACAGTCACTTTGATAACAAGCCAGTCGATCTGCCACTGCAGGTTCTGCTGGGTAAAGCACCGCGTATGCACCGTGAAGTGACTTCCCGTGCGAAAGCGGAAGACAGCTTCTCAAGCGCCGGTATCGACATGGCAGATGCGGCGAAGCGCATCCTGACGCTGCCAACCGTAGCGAGCAAATCATTCCTGATCACCATCGGTGACCGCTCTATTACTGGTACCGTAGCGCGTGATCAGTTTGTTGGCCCATGGCAGGTGCCGGTGGCTGACGTTGCAGTAACGACCTCGTCTTATGACACCTACGCCGGTGAAGCCATGGCGATGGGTGAGCGTACTCCGGTGGCTCTGATCGATGCGCCAGCATCTGGTCGTCTGGCAGTGGCAGAAGCCATCACCAACATCGCCGCAGCACCAATCAACAAGATGGCTGATATCAAGATGTCGGCTAACTGGATGTGTGCAGCGGGCCACGAAGGTGAAGACGCCAAACTGTACGACACCGTAAAAGCCGTGGGTATGGAACTCTGCCCAGAGCTGCAGGTAACTATTCCTGTGGGTAAAGACTCTATGTCGATGAAAACCCGTTGGAATGAGAACGGAGAAGACAAGGCCGTTACTGCGCCTATGTCACTGATCATCACCGGTTTCGCACCAGTATCTGACGCACGCAAAGTACTGACCCCAGAACTGAAGCGCATCGACGAAGCCTCTGACCTGATTCTGGTCGACCTGGGTCGTGGCCAGAACCGTCTGGGTGCTTCCTGTCTGGCGCAGGTATTCAACCGTGTGGGTGACACTGCACCTGACCTCGATGACGCAGAAGACCTGAAAGCCTTCTTCGCAGTGGTGCAGGGCCTGAACGCTGACCGCAAACTGCTGGCCTACCACGACCGTTCAGACGGTGGTCTGTTTGCCACCCTGACCGAGATGGCATTCGCTGCGCATACCGGTCTGGATATCAAACTGGACTTATTAGCAGAAAACAAAGATGAGCTTGCCGCAGCCCTGTTCGCTGAAGAACTGGGTGCCGTCATGCAGGTGAAGCGTGACGATCTGGAAGAAGTACTGGCACAGTTTGAAGCGGCGGGTCTGGGTGACTGCACTCAGGTCATCGGTACGCTGAACGACGACGACCAGATTACCTTCAGCTTCCAGGACGAAGAATTCCTCAGCGAAAGCCGCGTAACCTGGCAGCGCCTGTGGGCACAGACCAGCTACGAAATGCAGGCACTGCGTGACAACGCTGACTGCGCGAAGCAGGAATTTGATGCTCTGCTTGATGCAGAAGATCCGGGTATCCACGCCGAACTGACCTTTGACATCAATGAAGACATTACAGCCGACCTCGGCGACGAGCGTCCGCTGGTTGCGATTCTGCGTGAGCAGGGCGTTAACGGCCAGATCGAAATGGCTGCCGCCTTCGACCGCGCTGGCTTCGCCACCGTTGACGTACACATGAGCGACATCCTGTCGGGCAGCGTCACGCTTGAAGGCTTCCGTGGCCTCGTGGCGTGTGGTGGCTTCTCTTACGGTGACGTACTGGGTGCCGGTGAAGGTTGGGCGAAATCAATCCTGTTCAACGAACAGGCCCGTGGCCAGTTCAAAGCCTTCTTCGAGCGTAATGACACCTTCGCACTGGGTGTATGTAACGGCTGTCAGATGCTCTCTAACCTGCACGAACTGATCCCGGGCGCTGAGCACTGGCCGCACTTCGTTCGCAACACCAGCGAACAGTTCGAAGCCCGTGTAGCCATGGTTGAAGTTCAGGAATCTGACTCTGTATTCCTCGCAGGCATGGCAGGCTCACGTATGCCAATCGCCATCGCCCACGGCGAAGGCCGTGCAGAATTCGCCGACGAATCAGACATCGACGAACTGGCAGGCCAGATTGCACTGCGCTACACCGACAACTACGGCAAAGTCACCGAACAATACCCGCTGAACCCGAACGGTTCACCACAGGGGATCACAGGTCTGACTGCCAATGAAGGCCGCGTCACTATTATGATGCCGCACCCGGAACGTGTGTTCCGCGCCATCCAGAACAGCTATGTTCCAGGTGAGTGGGACG
>JAYNJA010000342.1:0-2268 GCA_038109705.1 Thalassolituus sp.
CAGTAATTGCCAGTACGCGATCACGCTCCGCTTCGGTATCTGCGATCTGTCCCGGCAACATGTCGAGTTCCCGCTGTAACTTATACGAAAGCTTTTTCTTTTCTTTCGCTGGTTCTGCAGCGGGCTCAGATTTGGCTTCAGCTTTAGCTTCGGCCTTTTTGCTGGCGACGGCTTGCTCTGCGCGTTGCGCTTTCAGTTTTGCGCCTACGCGCTCGTACCAGTCGCTGTAGCCACCAACCTGCTCGTCTATGTGCCCTGTGCCATCGAACACCCACAGCTGAGTCACGACATTGTCGATAAATGCACGGTCGTGGGATACCAGCAACAAGGTGCCGTCAAAGTCGGCAAGGCGCTCTTCAAGCAATTCCAGGGTTTCGATATCAAGGTCGTTGGTTGGCTCATCCATCACCAGCAGGTTGCAGGGTTTCAGGAACAGCTTGGCCAGCATTACCCGGTTGCGCTCACCACCCGACAGCGCTTTCACTGGTGTGCGTGCACGCTCCGGCGGGAACAGGAAGTCACCCAGATAACCAATTACATGGCGGCTCTGGCCATTAACCAGAACGTGGTCTTTGCCGTCAGCGACGTTATCGGCGATGGATTTGTCTTCATCGAGTACGTTGCGCGACTGATCGAAGTAAGCAACTTCCAGCTTGGTACCCACACGGATAGAACCGGACTGTGGTTGTAATTGATCAAGCAGCAGCTTCAGCAGCGTCGATTTACCCGCACCGTTCGGGCCGACCAGACCAATACGGTCACCACGCATTACCAGCGTAGAGAAGTCTTTTACCTGCGGCACATCGCCCCAGGCGTAGCTGATGTTATTGACCTCGAACACCTGCTTACCGGAGCTTTCGGTGCCGGTCATGCTGATGTTGGCGGTACCAACGCGGTCTCGTCGGGCTTTATGATCGCGGCGCATCTGTTTCAGGCGCTCTACCCGGCCTTCGTTACGGGTACGACGCGCCTTAATGCCCTGGCGAATCCATTTTTCTTCTTCTGCCAGGCGCTTATCAAACAAGGCATTCTGGGTGGCTTCGTCTTCGAGGCGTTTTTCGCGGAATTCGAGGAAGCCTTCGTAGTCGCCCTGCCAGTTATAAAGGTGGCCACGATCAAGATCGACAATACGGGTAGAGAGCGACTGCACAAACGCCCGGTCGTGGCTGATAAACACCAGTGCGCCGTTAAATTGCTTCAGCTGTTCTTCGAGCCATTCGATGGTTTCGACATCCATATGGTTGGTCGGTTCGTCGAGAATCAGGAGCTCGGGCTCAGTAACAAACGCACGAGCCAGCATGACCCGGCGCTGCCAGCCACCGGACAATTGGTTGAAGTCGCTGTCCTGAGGCAGGTTCAGACGCTGAATGACCGCATCGACTTTCTGTTGCCAGCTCCAGCCGTCGGCGGCTTCGATCTGAGCCTGCAGGCTTTCAAGACGTTTCAGATCGGCGTTCTCGCCTTTGGCGGTTTCGTCATGGTATTGCGCGATCAGTTTGCCGGTTTTACCTACGCCATCGGCGATAACGTCGTAGACTTTACGCTCGACACCTTTCGGCAGCTCCTGCTGCAGTACGGAAATTCGCAACAGGTCACGGTGCTGAACTACACCGTCATCAGGCAGTACATCACGACTGAGAATTTTGAGCAGGGTCGATTTGCCCTCGCCGTTACGGCCAACAATACACACACGCTCGCCGGCATGAATGTCGAGATCGACTTTATCGAGCAGAACATGATCGCCAAAGGCGAGCTCTACCTGTTGTAAACGCGCTAAAACCATGGGGGTCTCCTGAATCAGGCGCGCAGTTTATCACCCCTTCTGCCATCTACACAGACGGCTGCTACACTGGGGCTAATCAGGAGGCGGGACGCAGTTTTTCTTAAATTGTTCTTTTCGTGGAACAATCTGTCACAAGCTTGTGCCAATATGGCCATTGTTTTCGTGTAGGGTTCCAGTTAAAACCACTCGCGTTGTACGTTTTCTTTCAGGACCGATAACAATGACAAATATCCTTAACAGCTCGCGCATCACTGTACTGGTGATACTCCTGGTCGTCAGTGGCTGGGTAATTTCCGGCCCTGAAAAAGAAAAAGATGCGACCGAACGCCCTCTGAAGCAGAGTGAAGATGCCTTCACTGTTGGCTTTATGGCGCTAACGCCTGAAAAGAAAGCCCATGCGGTGAAAGTATCAGCCCATGTTGCAGCCAACCGCTCAGTGAATGTGGTTGCAGAAGTCAGCGGTAAAGTAACGCAGCTGGTTGCAC
>JAYNJA010000342.1:2278-2652 GCA_038109705.1 Thalassolituus sp.
CGCGGTTAAAAAAGGCGATCTGTTGCTAAGAATTGATGAGCGCGATCTGCCAGAGCGCGTAAAACAGGCCGAAGCACAACTGAAACGTCGCCAGCTCGAAACCGAAAGTACCCGTAACCTGTTTAAGCGTGATCTGACCAACCAGTCGGCCGTTGCTCTGGCTGAGGCCGATCTTGCTGAAGCCGAAGCGATCCTGACATCTATTAAGCTGGATCTCGAAGCTACCCGTATCCGCGCTCCTTTTGACGGCATTTTTGATCAGCGTTTTGTCGAAGCTGGGGAATACGTATCACCCGGTATGGAGCTGGTTCGTGTGATTGATAACCGCACCATGCTGATTAAAGGCGCGGTTTCTGAAAACAACATCTACTCGG
>JAYNJA010000343.1:0-2643 GCA_038109705.1 Thalassolituus sp.
AGCTGATGAAAAGTTTTAAATCAGTTACCGCTGGCCAGATCGGCGATGACAGCGAGTGGATCAATCTACGGGAAGCCATCAACAAGCTGCTTTACAGCCTATCGCCTTCACTACGCAATTCGAGTCATCAAATCACACTCTCCTGTCCAGAGCAGCTTTCCATGCAGGCATCACCGATGGCCATCAATCAGATTCTTACGAACCTGATAATGAATTCACTGAATCACGGATTTCAGAATATTCCTTCCGGAGATATCAACATTCAGGTTGCAGAAGATCGCGACAATATCGTAATTCTCTACAGCGATGATGGCTCAGGTCTGACCGAAGAAGCAAAAAGCAAAATATTCGAACCGTTATTTACAACCAAACGCGGCAAAGGTGGCACCGGACTGGGTATGCACCTTGTATATAACATTGTCCGGCAAAGGATGAAGGGAGAAATTACCCTGGAAGATTCAACAGAGGGCGTAGCCTTCCGGATTGCTATCCCGAAAAGAAAAGCCCAGCGCCGGGAAAAAGGGCGCCAGGCTATCTACCAGAACGACTGAGAATTAAGCACCGTCGTTGCTATTGCTAGCCGCTATACCGTACTGCCACTCTCCTCTGGATGACTGTTGTGGTCCTCTGTCGCCCCTTCCCGAATACCCAACATCTGCTGAATATTGCTAAGAATAATATACAGCGCAGGCAACACCAGTAGACACACAAATGTTGTAAACAGGATACCAAAGCCCAGGGACACAGCCATCGGCGTAATGAACTGTGCCTGACGGGATGTTTCAAACACCATGGGCGCCAAACCACCAAAGGTTGTTAAAGTAGTCAGCAGGATCGGTCTGAAACGTCGGACACCGGCCGCAATAATCGCCGCTTTTGCAGTAAGTTCCTTTTGCCGGCGAATCCGGTTGGCATAATCCACCAGAATCAGACTGTCGTTCACGACAACACCTGCGAGCGCCACAATTCCCATGATACTCATTATGCTCAGGCCATACCCCAGCATCATATGCCCCAACATCGCGCCGCCTGCACCGAAGGGAATGACCACCATTATCAGCAGTGGTTGAGAGTAACTGCGGAATGGAATAGCCAGTAAAACGTAAATAAGCAACAGAGCAAAAATGCCATAAAGCTTCAATGCAGAAAGCGTATCCTGCGTCTGCGCCTGACGCCCCTCAAAAGCGAAATCGATGCCCGGATAGCGTGCTCTCAGATCAGGAAAAACCTCTGCCTGAAGCATAGCCATAATCGCTGGAATCTGTTCGCGTGGCTCAACGTTCGCCGTAACATTAACGATCTGGCGACCGTTACGACGCGAGATAGCCGAGGGGGAAGTTCCTTTTTCCAGAACTGCGATTTCAGTTAAAGGTACATAGGCGCCAGACGGTGTCAGAATTTTCAACCGTTCAATATCAGATGCCCGACGGCGTTCATCTTCAGGCAGACGTACCAGCACCGTAACCTCGCTGGTATTACGCTGCTGTCTTAGCGCTCTTGAACCATAAATTGCGGCACGCACCTGTGATGCAACACCTGAAGGATCTAAGCCCAGGCTTCGCCCCTGCTCAGTCAATTCGATATTCCACTCAGGCTTGCCGCTATTAAAGCCATTAGCAATGTCTTTAACACCACCAATCTCGCTCAGCGCCAGCGCCATATCGGCGCTGGCCTGCTCGAGTATATCCGTACGACTACCACGCAGTTCAACCGTCAGGCCAGCACCACCGGAAGGGCCACCACCTCGTTCAGAATCAAAGGTCAGGCTGCGGATACCTGAAATTTCTCCAATTTCTTCGCGCCACAGATCGACCAATGCACTGGCAGGAATAGGTCGTTGATCAGAATCGACCAACCGTCCTTCTACCTCAACAGAAGTACCGTCAATGTCCCCCTCGATACTCAGCAGAAACTCTTTACCATCACGTTCAAATGGCTCAATAACAGTAAGCAGATCGGCCTCAATTTTCTTGCGAACACTTTCGGCTTTTTCAAGCGGCGCATTCGAAGGTAACTCCACTGAGGCAACAACGAACTCGCCCTCTAAGCGTGGGAACATGCTGAAACCCATACGGCCACTCATAGGCCATGCTAACGCCAGCATTAACAATGCGATAGAAACTGCCACAGTAATGGTCGGATAACGGACTGCCCGGACCAGTGCTGGTTCATAAATATTATTGATAAATGCGCTAAGGCGACCATCCACCCGACGCTGCAGGCGCTCCATGAAATTCAACGGTGCATCTTTTGGCTTACGTTTCAGATGGCCAAGATGCGCAGGCAGAATAAACAGAGCTTCAATCCACGAAATGAAAAAGCAACTGATAACAACAATAGGAATCGCAAGAAAGAGTTTGCCCATCATGCCCGGTAACGCCAGTAATGGCAGGAATGCAGCAACGTTAGTAAGGATTGCAAAAGCCAATGGCGAGGCTACTTCCCGGGCACCCTGTACTGCGGCCTGATGAAATGGCATCCCCTGCTGCATATGCTCAAAAATATTTTCACCGGCGATAATCGCATCGTCGACAACAATCCCCAGCGCGATAATAAAGGCGAACATAGAGATCATATTGATCGACACATCCGCCGCCGGAATTATCAACAAGGCACCGAGGAAGGCGGTGGGAATCCCCATAG
>JAYNJA010000344.1:0-2618 GCA_038109705.1 Thalassolituus sp.
CATTGGCTCCACTCCGGTAAGCAAGCTATATGTCGGAATGCAGGAGGTGTGGAGTTCTGGTGGATACACTAACGCCAGCTACACCATTGAAGGGACAAATAACGAGCCGACGCTGACAAGCATGACTGCCCAACTCAAAGACTCTGGCGGCTCTGATGTTGGTAGCCCTGTGCCTGTCACAATTAATGGCTCTGACTGGTCGGTTACTATCACTGATATTCCGCCGGGCGTTGGCTATACCGTAGAGGTTTCTGATAACGCCGGGAATACATCTATCAGTCCTGATTTTGTGGTTGGTTTTGTAGTGGTCGGAAATGGTCAGTCTGAACAGCATATTCAGCACGGCGCCAGCACGTCTGAAGGTCTCACATGGGCAGGGAATAGTGATATTTTCCGTGTGGCTTATGATGGCTCTGTCAGTGTCGACGACATCACCGCTGGTGGCTACGATACTCTGGTCAGCAAAGCGAATCAGATTATTGCGGACGCTCCCGAGCTTATTGACCTTCCTTTTGTTATGGTCAGGATGTCTTTCCCCGGCTCAGGTATTGACCAATGGTTGACTGTAGAAAATGGCGGCACTGACGTTTACTGGTCAACTGATGCAGTTTCAATCCTGAATATCATGCAGGGTGTTACGATTTTTGATCTGCTGTTCGGTACTACCGACGCTGGAATGTCCGAGGCAAACTGGCTGGCTAAAACTGAGCTGTTCTATCAGCAGGTTGAAACTGAACTGGGCCTGTCCACTGGCTCAATTCCGGCAGTCATCACTCCGCTTGCGCGTAAGATTCCGATGCTTACAACGATGCGGGAAATTCAGATTTCTCAGGGTGACTCCGGTGGCCGCTACCATCCCGGGGCTGTTGTTAACGATATTGAGCTGGACTTCAGTCCGTATCCGACTGACAACACAACTCCGCACCAGCTTGGTGATTCTGCGATTGGCGGTAATCGTCTCGCTAAATATGTTGGCCGGGCGATTGCTTCAGCTCTCGGGTACTCCGTCCCATCTGTTCGCGGGCCTATTATTTCTGGTGCTGCATTTACAGACGGAACTCAGAGTGTCATTCAGATTGCAGTGACGAATAACGGTTCGTCTGTTGATGTTGAAGCGCCAGATGCTTCCACTACAGGCATTCTCGGGTTTGAGATTAACGTCGATTCTGGCGGCTGGACTGAGGCAGGGTTTACTGCGTCAATTTCAGGTGGTGTTTGCTATCTGACTAAAGACACTGGAAACTGGTCTGGCTCAACGGTTCAGGTGCGATACATGAATGATTCTCTGATGAACTCAGGCGGTACGTTCGGCACTGTTTCTGATTCTCCATTTGGGCAAACAGAAGCGGAAGCGGCTGAAGCAATTAATATGGCAGCGTTTGATAAAACACTACATGATACAAGCACATTTGACGGCGGGCGCGGCATGGCCGTTTATCGTGAAGTCACCGGAATTACAGTGGAGGCCGCATAATGGCAGTTGGTGGATTAAATACAAAAGGCTCGGCAATCACAATGCCGTCAGGCGGGGAAATTTACATCCCTGGCGGCTCAACTGCGTTCTGGTTCGCATGTTTTGTCCGGTTCCCGGCAACCTGGCCTGCCGCTGGTAACTATGAGGACTGGCTGCAGTATTCAGGGAACACCGGCACAGGTGGCGGTAACGACCGGCTTACACGACTGAGGCCATACGACAGCCCAACAAACGTTGCGTCAACATACTGGCACGCTAGCCGCTCAGGCGCTGCAATGATTGCATCAGACGACCGAATCCAGCATTTTTCAGATGACAAGCTGACGAAAAATGGTGAGTCTCTGGTTATCTTTGGTCGCCAAATCACCCCGGCTGTTCGTACATTTCGCATCGTGTGTCCCGTGAATGGTAGCGCAGAGGTCTTTTATGATGAGCCTTCAAGCGACTTGGGCGGGGATTGGATTTTTGACCGCCTCGGCTCTGCGAATCCGGGTGATGACTACGCATTTGAGCGTCTCGGTTTGGTTATTGGCGAGTTTCCTGCAACGTCTGGCAATATTGACCTGACTATTGCTGAGGGTCTGGCTGACGGTACTTATAAAGGCTATGACGACGCGAGCGTAATTAACGGCGGTACTCTTCAGCGCTATTATGGACTGACCACCACTACTGACAACACAGACACAAATACCGCGTCTGTGATGGATATGACTGGTGTACAGAATAAACCGATTATCGCCCCGTGGTCTCCGATACAGATAACCACCAAAACGCGAGTTGTTGCGATTGGCGGATTGGGTGCAATGTGACAAACGACGAAATAAGCGCAGGTGAAGCATGAGTGAAATAGAGTTTAAAGACCTTACGGCAAGGCCGACAACGGCAGGTGATAGCTTCGTTGGCATTGATTCGGCTGGAGAGGCTGCGCGGATTACTATCCCGTCTTCATTCTCAGTTGGCACAGCAGCATACGCCAATCTTGGCACGGCAGGCGATGAGGTTCCACTTAACGGCAACTTGGGAACAGCTGCTAATGTCGATACCGGAACAGACCCCGGTGATGTTCCTCTTAATTCAGACCTTGGCACAGCAGCTTATGTTGACACTGGAACTGCAGCAGGTGAGGTGCCGCTTAATTCTGACC
>JAYNJA010000345.1:0-2603 GCA_038109705.1 Thalassolituus sp.
TATTTTCAATCTGAATCATTACCCGGAACAGACCTTCGGTATTAAAGATCTGCATTGCGTTATCCACCGGGACTATAAGCGCATTGCTCATATCAAAGCCAAAACCAGTGCCTGAGTCGGTTAGTACGCCGGTGACGCGGCAACGGTAATCGCCGACGTTTATCCATTCACCAAGGGCGCGACGCGGGCCGAATAATTCATCGCGCAATGTTGCGCCTAAGGTACATTCAGCACGGCTGCGGCTGCCTTCACGGGTTTTATACGCCTGGCCCTGGCTGAAATTCAGATCGCGGATGGTGAAGAAATCCTGAGTCGTTCCCAGCACTAGGCTGTCGCGACTTAAACCAGAAATACTTAACCGGCTGGTGCCCACCACAATCGGCGCGATGCTTTTTACGCCTGAAATTCGCAGCAGGTTTTGGGCATCTTCAAGGGTAATATCGCGGGTGCCTTCGCCGGTTAATGGTGGCAGGCCACCGGTTGTTTCTTTACGGCCCGGCAGCATCACTAATACATCGTTGCCGAGGCTGGCGAACTCGGCCATCACAAAGCGGCGTCCGCCTTCACCAATACCGGTAAGCAATACCACCGCCAACACACCAATCGCCATAGCGACTAATTGCATGGTGGTGCGAAAGCGTTGGCGAGTAACCGAGCGCAGGGTAAAGGTGAGGTGATCCTGTAGGCGGATCATAAAGCGGGCTCTTCTGCATTGCTGATGACGGAAGTATCGTCGCTGACGATTGCTCCATCCACCATACGCAACCGGCGTTTTGCACGTTGGCCAAGCGCCATATCGTGGGTCACGACAACTAAGGTAATGCCTTGTGCATTTAATTCTTCAAGCAGGGCAATCACATCCGCCCCTGAGTGCGTATCTAAATTACCCGTGGGTTCGTCGGCCAGTAGCAGCGGTGCCTGCATAATAATTGCGCGCCCTATAGCCACGCGCTGACGCTGTCCACCTGAAAGCTGTTCAGGTTTATGATCGGCACGTTCTGTTAATCCCAAGCGCTGAATAACCGGCTCTAGCCGTTTACGACGCTCCACGGGTGGAATACCCGCCAATACCATCGGCAGTTCCATATTTTCGCGGGCGCTTAAACGCGGCACCAGGTGATATGACTGGAACACAAAACCGATATGGTCACGGCGGTAGCCTGCGCGTTCTTCCTCGCTCATGGGCACGGTATCGTTGCCAGCCAACCAGTATTCGCCTTCGTCGGGAACATCCAGCAGGCCAAGCATATTCAGCAGAGTTGATTTACCCGAACCCGACGGCCCCATCACTGAAATATACTCGCCCTGAGTGATATCCAGATTGATATCGTTCAGTGCGTGCACGGTCTGATCGCCGAGCTGAAAGCGACGGTGAACGCTTCGAACTTTAATTGCCTCAGTCATTAGTGTCGGTATCCAACACGCGAACCGAGCGGCCATCCTCAAGATCGCTCTGGCCCGGTTCATTAATGATCTGATCATTGTTGCTCAGGCCACCGGTCACTTCGCTCCAGGTCCAGTTGGTCAGGCCCAGTTCTACCTGTTGTTTAATGGCCTTACCGTCTTTGGCGAGCATGACGTGATCGGTGTCGATCAGCAGCTCAGTCGGGATGCGCAGCGTGTTATCAGACGTGGCAGTAATCACCTCGATATCGGCGCTATAACCAATTAATAGATGCGTGCCTTCAGGCAGCTCGTTTAAACGCACATCGACATCGACGGTACGGGCCTGTTTTTCTTCATCCTGAATATACGGAGAAATACGTGAGACATGGCCATCAAAGGTCTGATCACCAAAGGCATCGAGCGTGACGCGCACCGGCATATCTAACGCCACCTGTGCGGCATCAACTTCATCAATCGGTGCCTGCACGTAAAAGCATTCCGGGTTAATCAGATCAATCGCAGGCGGGGTGGCAACACCCGGCGGTGACGGCGTCGCGTACTCGCCGATTTCGGCATTCACCTCAGCAATAATGCCAGCGAAGGGCGCACGTAATTGCGTCTGCGCTAAACGGGCTTTCTGCAGATCGACATTCGCCGTGGCCTGCGTGATCTGAGTTTCTTGTTGGCTACACGTGAGTGCGCTCACCTTGGCGGCAGTCTCAGCCTGATCCAGCAGCTCAGCAGACGCCATCTGGCGTTTATACAAATCACGCACACGGCGTTCTTCACGCTTGTAGGAGTCGGCCTGCGTACAGCTTGCCTCGTGCGAGAGCTTAGCTGTAGCCAGCTGTGCCTCAGCGGTGGCGAGTGTTGCGCGGATATCCTCATTCCAGAGTTCCATCAACGGCGCACCAGCCTCGACTTTGTCACCTTGGGCAACGTACAGCACGCTCACCTGGCCACCCATAGGTAACGACAGACGCGAACGCTGGCAAGCCTTCACAGTACCAGAGCGGGTATTAGCGACACTGGCCTCGACAATACCGGAGGATGCCTGCGACACAGTCACCGCAAGCGGACTCTCAGGCCAGAAGCGCACAGCGACAATACCAGCGCCAATCAACACAACAGGAATCAGTAATTTAGGAGAAGGGAGTTTCATAATGGCCCTTAGAGGTCAGTGACCGTGGCTTCCGTATAAGCCATAACATATAGAG
>JAYNJA010000346.1:0-2595 GCA_038109705.1 Thalassolituus sp.
ATGGCCCCTTTCGTCCCAGGCCTCGACTGAAAAGGCTCGCCCTGAATGGTAAAGACGAGGGTAGTTGGTCATGATTTCGTTATCTATCCATGTCCCTTCTTTTCCTGAGCGTGCTTCTGCGCATCCCTGCATTGTGCGCTCAAATGAGGTGTTGCTTGTGATCCTGAGGCGACTATGGCGCACTTCGCGGGCCAATCGCTTTGGGATACGAAAGCTGTCGGGTGTTATGACGGCCCTGGGTGTTGGTGTCCACCACATGCGTGTCTCTTCTGGGTCATTCCAGGGAAACACTCCAATACGGTAGGCGCTATCGAGCCATGCCGGTGAGAGAATTCCACCTGCTGCAAGAAGGCCGTTAGGATCAAGCAGGGCCTTGTTGGTGGCAGGGAATTCCGGGGCGGTGAAATCATCTAACCAGTCAATCATTGCTATGAACAGGCCTCGTTATGCGTGTTAGACTGTGCTTTGTTGCAATTTACAGGATGATATTTTGTCACCGGTCCGCTCTGAAATCGACCATGGGCATGGAAATACCTCCGGCGATGGTTGGCGAAAGCGCCACGATGTGGTGTTTCTACTTCTTATTCTTGGCTGCCTGCTGTTGTTTCTGGCACTTTTTACCTATGACCCCAGTGATGTCGCCTGGTCCGTGGTTGGTGTTGGTCAAACGGATAACTCAGCCGGTAGGGTTGGCGCATATATCGCCGACTTTCTGTTGCATGGCCTGGGGTATCTGGCGTTTGCATTCCCTGCGCTGATTATGGCGAAAGCCTGGTTGTTGTTTCGCAAAGCGCCGGCCATTCAGGGGCGTGTCTGGGCATTGCGAGCACTTGGCTTGCTTCTCATTCTTGTGTCATTTGCCGGTTTGGCCGAAGTAAGTATCTGGCAGGGTAAGGACCTTCCTGCTGGGGCGGGTGGTATTGTTGGTCAGGTCATGATTGGCTTGCTCGTACCACTGTTTGGCTTTATCGGTACGGTCCTTATTTACCTTGTTGGGCTTGCACTTGGCCTGGTGCTGTTTCTTGAATTTTCCTGGCTGCAGTTTTTTGAGCGAGTCGGAAGTGTGGCGTTCAGTGTGTTTGCGCGACTGACCCAGAGGAGCGGTGGGCGTCCGTCTGCACCTGAACCGGAACATAGAACGCATAGAATTGAATCGGAAGTACCGCAAGCAGATTCGGCGGTGCCGTCAAACGAGAAAGCAGGGTTGTTTACCCGACTGCGTTCTGGCCTCTCCGGCGTCCGCGGCAAGAAAACTCAAAAAGCGAAATCTGAAAGCGATTTAGCCTTAACCAGCGATGTTGTAGCGGGTAAAAGCCGAACTGAGCCTGTGTTGGACTCTATAGATGACTCAGTAGCCGATGAACTGGATGGGTTTGATGGCTTTTTTTCAAGCGCTGATGGCTATTCCTCAGGCGCTGATGGCTATTCCTCAGGCGCTGATGGCTCCTCTGACTTCCCACCATGGAATGACGATGCGGATGAGGCTGATGTGCCGGCGTATGAACGGCGTCCACTGCGAAGTCGTGAAAGTGCGAATGTCAGCCAGAAACAGGCGCCAGAATCAAAAACGGTGGCTATTCATGATCCAGTTTTGGAGGCTATTCCTGAGTCGGTTGTGAAACCAGTTTCGGAACCAGATTCGGAAAATCGTGCCGAACCAGAATATGCACTGCGTATTGAACCTCTTGAAAAACGCGAGTCGCGTCCGAGTGACCGTGCCAAGCGAGATCTTCAGGGGAATCTGTTCAAGGGTGATGACCCGCTGCCGTCGATAGCACTTCTTGACCCGCCAAGGACCGATAACAAAAGTGGCTTCTCGGAGGAGCGGCTACGCGACTTATCTGATTTATTGGTGCAGAAGCTTGCCGACTTTGGCGTTAAGATTGAAGTAACCGCCGTTGCGCCCGGTCCGGTAATTACCCGTTTTGAAATACAGCCTGCACCGGGTGTTAAGGCCAGCAAGATCTCCAATCTAGCGAAAGACCTGGCGCGTTCGATGGCGATGGTGGCTGTCCGTGTTGTCGAGGTTATTCCGGGTAAATCCGTGATGGGTATCGAAGTGCCTAACGAAAATCGCGCGGTTGTAACTCTGGGTGAGGTTCTGTCGTCTGAAGATTATGACAAGTCTAAATCACCTCTGACGTTGGCGCTCGGTCACGATATTGCTGGCAATCCGGTGATTACAGATCTGGCGAAGATGCCACACCTGCTGGTAGCGGGTACCACGGGCTCGGGTAAGTCGGTCGGTGTGAATGCCATGCTGATTTCTCTTCTTTTTAAATCAACGCCGGAAGAACTTCGTCTGATTCTGGTTGACCCAAAGATGCTCGAGCTTTCTGTCTACGAAGGCATTCCTCATTTGCTGACGCCAGTGATTACCGATATGAAGGAAGCGGCGAGTGGTCTGCGCTGGTCTGTTGCGGAAATGGAGCGTCGCTATCAGCTCATGGCAGCAATGGGCGTACGCAATATTGCCGGTTATAACAAGAAGGTGAAAGAGGCGATCGCTGCTGGTACGCCCATTGCCGACCCGCTGTGGCGCATTGATCAGTCATTTGATACGACGCCTCCGACTCTTGAGCCGCTGCCATACGT
>JAYNJA010000347.1:0-2588 GCA_038109705.1 Thalassolituus sp.
CAGTAGGACAATCTCTGCTCTCTCCTGCTTCAGCCATTCGTTAATCTATTTTTGGAATAATTCCGTACGAAAATACAAACCAGAATATTGCCGATGTAAAAAACAATAATAAGAAACTGCCGATAAAGACCCATTCCATGCTCATAAACTAGAGGTTATCCATCAATATTTCGGAAATGTATTGTCCAGATGCATCGACTGCCGAGCCAGCAAAGTATCCTGCGGTAAGGCTCACTGCGAATATGCCCCCAAGTAATACCCAGCCGACGGGACCCGCTAACGTCAAGCCTGCTTGAACTGCCAAGAGAGTCCCTCCTGCAAAGGTCGCCTTCCCGACAATAAGTCCGGCTGCAGTACCTGCACCAAAACCAGTCACCTCTCGCGCCCCTGCGCGCATCCAATCGCCACCGTCTTCAGCAATCCCTATCACTTCCATCGTTCTGGAGGCAGCATCTAAACCTATAGTGAGGTTACCCAAGCCATTGATCAGTTTACCCATTCTGGCTATCTGGCTCGCCTGTAACTGCCCTTCTACATTCAATCGCACATCGGGCTTAGTCGCTTTTGGCTTGCGGGTGGCTAGTGTAATTCCTCGCTCAGCATTGCTGAAAGCAGTACCTCGATTCTTCGCGCGATGGGCAGCAGGTGAAAAACTCTGCAATTCTATCGCATAGGCCTGCGCCAGGTTCGCATATGCCTTTCTGATTGCTTGTTTCGCGTCGATCACACTCGCGCTATGACCCCGCCCGTGTTTACCGGATTCCACCAGACCGCGAAGTCGATTCAAAGATTTCTGGTACTCAACAACGGCTTTCTGAAAAGGGTCCAGACGAGCCCCTGCGGCAGTTGATCCAGCGTTCACTGCTGCATTGATATTACGAATGCTCTCTTCACTGAAATGACGATCAAAAAATGCTGCCAGCACGGCAGTCTCGTCACCACAAGCTTCAGCAACGCTGGCAATGCACTGGCGTTCAGCTGGAGGCAGTCGATTGAGTTGATTACGAACACTGACAGACAGGCTGTCTGATTCAAGGCTGAAAACACTGCCCTTTGGCAAAGCAGTACCAGGAAGTACTTGATTCGCGAGGCACATTTTATCGGTTTGCTTCGTATCTACACCCTCAAACAAGGCAGAAGCAGTCGTGGGTTGTTTGAGGAATAGTAATTCTGGCATGACCTTCGTCCTTGAGTATGGTCTGTTGATGCCCGAATTATGCAATACACCAGATCAGGCCACAACCAAGGAGAAAGTAGGTGCACGTCATTTGGACGACAGTGCACCTGGTAGTAATAAGATATTAACCGCGCAGGCCAGTCATGATCTCTTCTGCAGCGCGTTCGATCGCATCACGCATATCAGACTTACCTGAGAATGGGTGAGATGCAGACTCGCCGATGAATTTGAATGACTTAACAACTTCCCCGTTTGCGGAGTTAGTTACGCTTACGTCACCAGCAACTTTGTTGCTACCCGCCAGAGCACCCAGCATTACACGCTCAGTACCTGATACTTCGCGGATACTTTTTACATTAATTACGATGCTGAAGTCAGTCGCATTAGCGTCGCTGGAGAGATTAGAAAATGCGCCGGAGCCGATGATCTGAGTTGCGATCTGGCCTTTCAGTTTTTCGGCGATAGCCTTTGCTTCTTGCTTTTCGGATACAACATCAAGTTTCAGCGACTCACCCTGAACCATTACGCCAGGAACGGATTCCATCATGGTTATGCTACCTTTGGTGCTACAACCTACCAGAGCAAGAAGAGCAGCAACAACGATCAGGGGCTTGAGAATAAATACTTTCATGATATTCCTTATTTTTAAGAGTGACGAAGAGCATCACTACAACGCTCTTTCCTTAAGCCTTGGTGCGGCAGAATAATAGCAACTGAAGGTAAAACTGGGCAATAATGATTGTGATAAGTGGCAGTGTCGTAACCTGTCTCGTTCATGCACAGTAATTTCACAGGGTGATATCGTATGTCTGCCGCTGTTATTTCAATCCTCTCCGCTGGCGTGTTTTTCCTTTTTGGCCTGATCACAGGCGTGATCAAGTATCAGCAGATTGTGGCCTCGCCGCAGGGGCGGGCACATATTTATATCGATGTGTGCCATCGCGCATCTTTGATGTATGCCTTTGCCTGTCTGTTGATTTATCAGTTTGTTCTGATCAGTGAACTCGCTGCCTGGCTGGAGCTGACAGCCGTTGCGATGCTGGTGTTTTATTTTGCCACGGCTGTAATCAGCTATTTTATTCACGGTATAAAACAAGACACCCGCAATCAGCTGCATTTACCGGAAGGCCAGAAGGCGACCTTCTTTCATAAAACTATTCCGCTGTATATGTGGTCGCTGATCGCTGCGGAAATCGGCGGATTTCTGATTCTGTTTTACGGTGCTGTCCTTGCCCTGGTATGAGGCTCTGATCTAAGGCCCTGGTCTGGGACGCTGGCCTGACGCGACCTAACCGCTTCGGCCAGTGACAGGATACACTGGCCGCATAACCTACAATTCAAAGGGATTTGAGATGAAAGCCAAGCTGCTTTTCGCTTCCGTATGTTCTTCTTTTCTTCTTGCCAGCTGCGG
>JAYNJA010000348.1:0-2588 GCA_038109705.1 Thalassolituus sp.
GGAAATAACCGCACAGGTTAGGACGACCGAACTCGTTGTTAAAAGCAGCGCCGCCGAGAGGTCCGTCAATCATAATATCGAGCGCTGACACGATGCGGTCAGGCTTGCCGTACTGGCTTTCCCACGGCTGTTCAAAGCCCGGGATTTTCAGATCCGAGACGGTGAAACCGGTCAGACCCGCTTTTGGCTTGGAGCCACGACCGGTCGCGCCTTCGTCACGGATCTCACCGCCGGAACCGGTTGCTGCACCTGTGTGCGGTGCAATGGCGGTTGGGTGGTTGTGGGTCTCAACCTTCATCAGGATGTGCATTTCTTCCTGATGGTAAGAGTATTCGCGACCGTCTGGGTTGGGGAAGAAGCGGCCAGTGTGATGACCACGGATCACAGAGGCGTTGTCTTTATACGCAGACAGGATGTTTTCGTTGTAACACTCGTAGGTGTTTTTGATCATGGCGAACAGGGATTTATCCTGATCTTCGCCGTCAATCGTCCAGCTGGCGTTGAAGATCTTGTGACGGCAGTGCTCAGAGTTCGCCTGAGCAAACATCATCAGCTCTACGTCAGTCGGGTTACGATCCAGCTTGATGTAGTTTTCAACCAGATAGTCGACTTCGTCTTCGGCCAGAGCCAGACCCAGGTTCTGGTCTGCGGCGATCAGTGCATCACGGCCACCACCAAGAATATCAATGGTGCTCAGCGGCGCAGGCTCAGCGTGAGAGAACAGGCTCTCAGCGGCAGCGCTGTTTTCAAGTACCACTTCGGTCATGCGGTCGTGTAGTGCCACAGCCACCGCATCACGGTCAGAAGCTGTTACACCTGCAACGTAGTAAGCGATACCACGTTCGATACGGCCGATTTTGTTCAGGCCACAGTTATGAGCGATGTCGGTCGCCTTAGAAGACCACGGCGAGATAGTGCCAAAACGCGGTACGACTAAGAACAGCTCACCCGCTCCCTCTTTCTGCTCAGCTTTAGGCCCGTAACGCAGAATGCGCTCCAGTACCTGAAGTTCGTTGTCGGTCAGGTTCTCGTTCAGGTCTGCAAAGTGCATAAACTCAGCATAAACACCGGTGACAGCCGGTACCGCTGATTGCAGCTTGTTGAGAATTTTGTTCTGACGGAATGAGGAAAGCGCCGGGGCGCCACGCAGCTCAAGCATGGTGGTCGACTCATAACAGGAAAAAAATGAGGCCGAATTGTACTGGATCAGCGCCTCTGGTGCCATATCGACAGGTAAAAGCCGTGCGCCAGATAATTGTACAGAGCAGTAAGGCTCAGATCGTCAAAACAGACTGTCTCGCCAATGCCTGACAGATAAATACCTATATTTTTCAGTGAGTTAGATAAATCATGGCCTCTTACAACTAAGTAAAAGTTTGCTAATCACCTGTTTTCGAACCAAAGCACCGGCTAAACTCTGACACATCAGGGAGACGTTTTCTTATATGACCAGGCTGTTAAACACAATTCGTAATACGCGCCGGCTGCTGACCACGCTCGCCGTTGTTGTGTTTATTACCAGCAGTCACCAGCCGTCTCTGTTTGATCGCATTGAAGAACGCGGCTACATCACCGTCGTTACCCGCAACAACCCAACGACCTACTTTGAAGACCGTAACGGCCCAACCGGCTACGAATACGAGATGATCCGTGCGTTCGCGGATTACCTCAATGTGCGCCTTGAGTTACTGGTCGTGGACAATCTGCAGGATGCGATGAGTGCGCTCAAGTCCGGCAAAGCCGACATTGCGGCTGCAGGATTTACCAAAGAACAAACCTCACAATATCAGGTGATGTATGGGCCGACGTACGCTTCGGTCAGCGAGCAGATTATTTACCGCCTTCGCACTCCCCGTCCGGAGAATATCGAAGACCTGCAGCAAGGGCGGTTAATGGTACCGGCTAAGTCCCGTCATGCTGCAACTCTGCGTCATTGGCAACGCCGGGAGTTACCCACCCTCTCATGGCGCGAAACCGACGAGCTGGAAGCCTCTGACCTTTTACAGATGGTCTCTGACAAAGAACTCGATTTTACCCTGGTGAACTCAAACGAATTCCAATTGATGCGCCCCTACCTGCCAAATCTGGATGTTGCCTTTACTCTGGGCGAGGTACAGACGGTTGCCTGGATTATGCCGATCAAAGCTGATGATTCTCTGCGTGGTAAAACCTTCGACTTTTTCTATCGCCCTGAGACGGGTGTGATGATGGCTGAACTGTCCGAACGGTTTTACGGCCATATGGAACAGTTTGACTACGTCGGTGCTCACCGCTTTTTACGTCACAGTCGCAAGGTACTACCGCGTTACCAGAAAAACTTTGAAGACTCAGCGAATGAGTTCGGTTTTGATTGGCGCTTATTAGCCGCGATGGGTTATCAGGAAAGTCACTGGAATCCCCGTGCCCGGTCCTTCACCGGCGTACGCGGCATCATGATGCTGACACTTCGTACGTCTAAAGAATTGGGGGTCGAGAATCGCCTTGATGCAGCACAAAGCATCATGGGAGGCAGTAAGTACCTAGCAAGTCTGCGCGAGCGCATTGATGAAGGCGTACGTGAACCTGACCGTACCTGGATGGCCCTGGCC
>JAYNJA010000349.1:0-2581 GCA_038109705.1 Thalassolituus sp.
GTCAGTGCTTGTTGCAATCAGACTCGCAGGATCAAACATCCCAACGCCGCTTTCTGAGCTACCTGGCTGTGCAGACTTAAAGATATGCGGTTTGATCTTGCCAACGACGTGCATTTCACATGGCTTACAGTCGAACTTCAGCGTGAGCACTTCATCGCCGTGTACCAGCTGCATGTCTTTCACCTTAGTGATAACACCGGTCACGCCTTTGGCCTGTTTCGGGCAGAGGTTAAAGGAGAAACGCAGGCAGTGCTTGGTGATCATCACTGGTACGTCGCCAGTCTCAGCGTGGGCTTCGAAAGCTGGTTCAATCAGCTCTACGCCAAAGCGTTTGTAGAAGGCGCGGGCGTTTTCGTTGTAGACGTTATCCAGGAACGACAGTGCGGTGTCAGGGTAGACTGGCGCTGGGTCGCTGACGGCCTTACGCGAGCCGCGTGGATGCTGGGCAATACGCGCTGCGGTTAATGCTTCAATGGCATCACGGCGCAGGACTTTCAGCTGTGAACCGGGAACAAACCAGGCATCGCCTTCAATATTGATGTTTTCGGCGTGGTAAATCGTTGTGCCCAGTTTCGAGAAAGTATCCTGCAGTTGCTGCATCGCTTTCTCTGCGTTGGTTGCCGCTTCGAATGGTCCTTCGAGCGTCACAGAAGCGCTGATGCCTTCTTCGCTTAGTACGGTTGCCTTAAGAGTCGCTTGCGTACTTTCAATATGCCAGTTCACCAGCACACGACGCTCGGCTGAAGTCTTCAGCAGTGCCTGCTGCCAGTTGTGATCGAGATTGCGGTTGAGCGCGACTGGCGGGCGAACACGAGCCATCTCTTCTGGCATTTCGTTAGGTGTGACCTTGTACTGCCAGTAGTGCGTGCCTTCGTCATCGAACTCACATAACTGCTGCACGGTATTCACGCGGAAGCCGACAACTTCGCGTTTCACCAGAATATTCAGGCCATCGCCGTTTGTAAGCTCTGTATCGGTCTGAACGGTCAGGTCTTTTTTACCAATACCAATCAGTTGGCCGACTGGGAGGCCGACGAACTTTGGCGAATCAAAGGCACCGATGTCGATTTTGCGATCCGAGACAAAATAATCGGTGCTGCCACGATGGAAGGTTTTATCCGGGTTCGGCGCAAAAAAGTGCTGGGTATAACCACTGGAGGCCGGTGCCAGATCCGGATGATCGGTCAGGATCTCATCCAGCAGTTTACGGTAATGCGCAGTAATGTTTTTCACATAGCTGACGTCTTTATAACGCCCTTCGATCTTGAAAGAACGTACGCCCGCGTCGACCAATGCTCGCAGGTTATCGGTCTGGTTATTGTCTTTCATCGACAGCAGGTGCTTGTCGTATGCAACGACACGACCGGCATCGTCTTTTAACGTGTACGGCAGGCGACACGCCTGCGAGCAGTCACCGCGGTTGGCGCTGCGTCCAGTCTGTGCGTGTGAAATGTTGCACTGGCCAGAGAAGGCAACGCACAGCGCACCGTGAATAAAGAACTCCACAGCGGCATCAACCGAATCACTGATCTCTTTGATCTGTTGCAGGTTCAGCTCACGGGCCAGAACGATCTGTGAGAAGCCCGCCTGCGATAAAAACTGCGCTTTTTCTAAACGGCGGATATCGCATTGTGTCGAGGCGTGCAGCTCGATCGGCGGAATATCCATCTCCATTACACCCATGTCCTGAACGATCAAGGCATCGACACCAGCATCGTACAGCTGGTGGATCAGCTTGCGCGCAGGTTCAACTTCGTCGTCATGCAGAATGGTGTTCATGGTGACGAACACCTTGGCATGGAACAGATGCGCGAAGCTCACCAGATCAGCAATGTCGCTCACCGAGTTCGCCGCGTTATGACGCGCCCCAAAGCCCGGCCCCCCGATATATACCGCATCGGCACCGTGCAGGATGGCCTCTTTCGCGATGTTAACGTCGCGGGCAGGGCTTAACAGTTCGAGCTGGTGTTTCTGGAGCATAAGTACAACCGTGGGAGCAGAATCGTGGTGTCGCGGGCGGGCGACTAAAAGATGAGCGAATTTTGCCCGCTAGACCCGGCTGAAGCAAGTCAGGAGGGAGGTCGGCTACGTTTGCAGAGCGGGTCGTGCTGGATAGGGGGATGAGTAGGAGGAGATTGCCTGCCAGAGTGTCTCTGGCAGGTATGAGATTGATTACGCAGTTAATTGTCTTCTGCGGAAGCTGAGAGCAAAGCCGGCGATCAGTAGCCAGAACAGATTTGCCGCACCGCCGCCAGACGAGGAGGAGCCACTACTGGTTGGCTGTTTTACGACTTCTTCTGGTTCTTCAGGCTCTTCCAGGGCTGCCGCGACTGCTGCGACGTCTACGCGATTGATAATTTCGTAGTCGACAAGGTTCATATAGTGAGTGCCGTAGAGGCCGATGTCCTTAAGATAGATGTAATACAGGTCGAAACCAAAAGTAGAAGATACGAGTGTTACGTACTCTCGGTACTCGCCATCAAAGAGCATCTCGCCTTTATCGATCATGTAAATAAAGTGAGGTGTGCACACCTCGCTACTGCATTTTGATTTACCAGTGGAGGTAACGGTTCCTCCTTCC
>JAYNJA010000350.1:0-2568 GCA_038109705.1 Thalassolituus sp.
GTGTGTGAGGCCACGGGCAGTGTTGAGCAGATTAACGTGATTGGTGGGGAAACTCTCTCCCTGGCCGACGAAACCCGCGCTTCAGCGGATCAACTGGCTGAATTAGCGGCATCACTGCAGGATACACTTAAGCAGTTCCGTTATTGATACGCCGGGGGCGAATGCTCCCTGAAATATTACTTTTCCTGCAGCCAGCGGGCTTCCTCTTCGGCACTCATCACCTGCGTACCATACTCGCTTTCAATGCTGTCGACCGTTGCTGTGCTGTAGCTTTCGCCATTGTTCAGTGTCTGCCACTGCCAGTTGCCCGGTTCGCCACATGCCTGAAGAACACGACTGGTATCTGGTGTGTGTTGCTGCAGTGTACGGCAGCGTGTGCCATTCGCCAGCTGATAGCTGGAGATCACTTCGGCACGCCAGTCGTCGGTTTCCAACACTTCACCTGACGCTGCGTTACTGGCGAACTGATTCAGTCGTTGCAGGTTGCTATCGCCCTGAGGTGACTGCCAGAACAATATAACACCCAAAACGACGCTTGCTGCGATCCCCCAGACGGGCGCGGAAATACGCCGACGTGGCGGGTGTGAAGGGAGTGCTGGGCGTACAGGGTGTTCAGGAAATGTCACGACATTCGATGCTGATTTATCTGTGGCATCAATATCGCCAAGGATCAGAGCCTCAAGGCCCTCCGGCATAGGCTCACTGTCGATATCGCTGAAGCAGGCTTTGGCCGCGATATCAGCCCCTTGTAATTGTGCAAGGCGCGCACGTAAGGCTTGCGACTGCTCTAGCGCTGCTTCAGTCTCTGCGCGCTCGAGCGGGCTGAGTTCGTTATCGATATAGGCGGATAATGTCTGGTCGTCGATTCTGTTCATAACACCCTCACAGATCGTTGCCGTCAGCAAGTTGCTGTCGGGCTCTGGCAATACGGCTCATGATGGTTCCAGCCGGAACATCGAGTATGTCGGCGGCTTCCTGATAGCTGCGACCTTCAACAGCGACCAGATATAAAGCCATGCGCAGGCCGTCGCTTAGTTGATTGATGCGACTCTGCAGTCGTTCCAGCGCAGTCTGGCTGATTGCCAGTGCTTCAGGGCCGATTGTCGCATCCTGCGCCATGCTGTCTTCCTCGAACTCGTCGGTCGGTTTGTCGGTTCTCATGGTGTCTATCCAGTGATTACGGCACAAGCGGTACATCCAGCGACTGAACTCCGTACCGGGCTGATATTGTTCCCAGCGTTGCAGCGCTTTTTCCACGCTCGCCTGCAGCAGGTCATCGGCATTGTGCCGGTCGCTGGTCAGGGCATAGCAGTAACGCCGCAGTGCAGGAAGCATATCCAGCAATTGTTGGCGGAATTCTTGTTCTTGAGCCTTCATACAATGACTAACGATTCCTTCGACTAATTATTCCCTGAGATACGAAATAAATTTCTGCGTTGTTCGTTATAGTTAGTAGCAGCGATTATTTCTGGAGATGGCAGTGCGTTCTATCTACTTCACTTTACTGGTTTTTATTCTGGCATTGCCCGGCGGGTTCTGCCATGCCAGTGATGACGACTTTGAAGATGATTACGAAGACGCGTTAGAAAGCCAGTTAGAGGATCAACTAGGTACTATCGGTGAAAGCAATGGCTCGGGTGGTGAGTTTGCTGACGATGAATTCGAAGACGAACTTGAAGAGCGCCTCGAAGCTCGCTTAGAAAAAGCAGAAGACTTCGATGACGACCTGGAAGATCGTCTTGAAGATATGTTCGATAAACATCATAAGATGGACGACGACTTTGAGGACGATCTTGAAGACCACATGGAGGATCGTCTTGAGCGAATGGAGCGGAATTTCCCGGATGAACTCGATAGCCTTCATCAGTTAGCGGAACTCGATGAGCGCCTGGATGATCTCGAAATTCTGTCTGTGCCGGATGAATATATCGAACTGATGGACGATGAGGCGCTTGAGCGTGCACTAGAGGCTGGGGCTGAGGTTCGTTCGGTAGAAAAGCTGGATGGATTGGGGCAGCTGCTGGTGACCTTCTCTGAAGAGCGTACCGAAAGTGCTGAACTCAATCATGTTTACACTCTGGACGCTGAGGCTTCCGTTAACCAATATGCAGCGGACAGTAACGGCATGTCTCCGAGTGATGCTGCACGCCTTATGGGCATGTACAGCCGCCCGCAACAGATCTTACGTATAGGCATGATGGATTCCTCCGTGAAGGCCGACCATGAGTGTTTCGCCGGAACCGGCGTTTATCAACAGGCGTTTTATCCGAAAGGTGCAAACCCGGATTATCGCCATGGCACAGCTATGGCATCAGTATTTACTGCTGAATGCGGCTTACTGGATAACGCCGTCATTTATAACGCCGAGGTGTTTGGCCGTACAGCGAAGGGATTAGTGATTGCTTCCGCTGCGGATCTTATCCGCGGTCTTGATTGGCTCATCGGTAAAGAACCAGATGTTGTCAGCCTTTCTTTATCTGGCCCACCTAACCGGGTTCTTTCGTCAGCGCTGGAGGCCGTACTTGCTCAGGGCATCCGCATCGTTGCATCTGTAGGCAACGAAGGCCC
>JAYNJA010000351.1:0-2557 GCA_038109705.1 Thalassolituus sp.
GATGTGGCCGGGGCGGGCCATAAGCACCGCAAGAATGCGGAATTCGACGGCGGTCAGCATCACCGTAGATGTGCGATAGCTGACTTCAAGACGGCCTTCGTCAGTATTGAGCGCACTGACGTTGGCTGGTGCTGCGAGTAAGGCATTGCGTCGTAACTGCGCCCGGACCCGGGCGACGACTTCTCGTGGACTGTAAGGTTTGCAGACGTAATCATCCGCTCCACATTCGAGCCCGAGCAGGCGATCGACTTCTTCTACTCTGGCACTGAGCATGATCACAGGGACCGCCGAAACCTCACGCAATTCACGACAAAGCGTAACCCCATCTTTGCCGGGTAACATGACATCCAGCAGAATCACTGACCAGCCAGGCTGCGTTGCGAGTTCTGCGCCTTCATCCCCCCGATAACTGACATGAACCTCATGGCCGTCATGGCGCAGGTAATCTGCCAGCAGGTTGGCCAGCTCGACTTCGTCTTCGATAATTAACAGGCGCTGACTCATGCTTTTCTCCCGCTTACTAACGGCAAGGTCAGGATCATACTCAGACCCCCAAGTGGCGACGCCGATGCCGTTAGCGTTCCGTCGTGTGCCTCAGCAATGCGTCGGGCAATACTCAGGCCCAGGCCGGAACCGCCGGTTTCGCGACCACGGGATGCTTCACCCCGGAACAGAGGCTCAAACAGTTGTTCTAATTCATCATCAGGCATACCCGGAGCGCTGTCTTCGACGGTGAGCGTTAACTCACTATTCTGTTGGCATAGTGATAGTCGTAATACTCCCGGCCTGTCGGTGTATTTCTGAGAATTCGAAAGAAGATTCAGCAATAACTGATGCAGACGGTGCTCGTCAGCTAACACCATTATTTCAGTCGCGCTCGGGAGATCGACAGATATACTCAGGCCAGAGGCCTCAGCCACCGGCCGCCAGTCGGTGATTTCGCCCTTGAGCCAGGCCAGGATATCAAGAGGTTGTTTGGCATAACTCATTGCACCAGCATCAGCCAACGCGAGTTCGTGCAGATCACCCACAAGGTGCGTCATCCTTACGACCTGCTGATGGAGTGTGTCGACGGACTCTGCAGATAATGGGCGGATGCCATCCTGCATGGCTTCGAGCTGACTGCGCAAGACAGATAACGGCGTACGCAACTCATGAGACATATCTGCCATCCAGCGCTCACGTGCGCTGCGCCCCGCCTGTAAGGTCGACCCCAGGTCATTCAACCGCTGACTCAACAGCGCAAGTTCATCCTTGCCCGCGACATGGGTACGATGCTGGTAATTGCCTTCGCTGAAGTGCTGCATACCATCCATGACATCGTCGACGCGACGCAACCATAAGCGGGACATTCGCCAACCGACTAACAATGCCAGCCCCAACACAACGATAATAATCAGAATCAGATTGCCCCACTGGTCATCGAGAAAGCTCTGGTTACGCAGTGCGGCTTCTTCAGGACGAGGGCCTAACCCAAGCCAGCCGATCAATGTGCCGTCGGTCCTTAAGGGCGTGAGTAGCGTGCCGGGCTCTGCGCGTTCGATCCCGGCCAATAACTGGCGATTCACATCCAGCAGAAAAAGAGGCAGGCCGGGGCCGCCTTGAGGGAATCCTCCCCTCTGTTCAGATGGAGCGGGTTCAGACGAAGCAGCCCCAGACCGAGCAGATTCAGGTAGAAAAACGGGAGGTGCTGACGGTTTGAAATCACTCTGCGGAGGGCCGCCCGGCGAGGTGTAATGCTTCACAAACTCTGGCCACTGAGCCACAACAGCATCCCAACTGCCATAGCGAATATGGTGGTTTTCCAGGGCCGTAGTCAAAGTATCGAGGAATGGAGGCTCGCTATCTTCAAGATACTGCGAGAAACCGCGCTCAATGCTCAGGCGAAAAAATGCGGTGGCACTGACCGCCATCAGCAAACAAAGCACCGCAATCAACAGAAACAATTGAGTGCGGAGCTTCATAGCTAGTCCTCAGGCCCGGTGCCAGTCGAAGCTGAGAACATCACTGATGCGCTCAGCCTGAAGTAAATGCATCAACAGACGATCGACGCCCATGGCGACGCCCGAGCAGTCTGGCAAACCATGAGCGATTGCTGCCAGTAGATTTTCGTCAATGGGGCGACCGTTGGCTTCTTTATCAAAGCGACGACGCTGTTCTTCTGCATCCGTCAGTTCGTGGTAACCATTAGCCAGTTCAGTACCGTTAAAAAACAGTTCAAAACGCTGGGCGACCGGGTTGCCCGCACTGTCGGCACTTACTTTCGCTAACGCCGCCTGACTGGCAGGAAACTCAGAGATAAAAACAAGGGTGTCCTGCGGTAAAGCCGGCTCAACAAGATGGCTCATGATGATATCGAGCCAGCCGTCTCTGCTGAGATCAAGATCATGACCCGCGGCTTTGATGCCCAGAGCTGCAACTTCACTGTCAGACGCACGGTGTACATCGAGACCTGCATACTGCTTTACCGCTTCGCCATAACTCAGGCGGATTTCGGGCAAATCAGCCCAACGAGCTGTAAAGAGTTCACGTACCAGATCCCGGACCTCATCCATCA
>JAYNJA010000352.1:0-2542 GCA_038109705.1 Thalassolituus sp.
ATCAAGGCCATAAAGAGAATGCGGTTGCGAATGCTCCAATGATTCATATGAGCGCACAGACAGGACCAAAACCTCAGGATATCTCAGGATATAGATGTGCCGGTTCTGGTGCAAATAGCACAGAGAATAAGGTTGCCTTATAGGCGGACAAGTAGGGTGCAAGCCGTTAGAATAGCCGCCATTCGTTTAACCCGATCAACCTGTTCCGAGGGGCGTATGAGCATTCAGGATTACCCAACTATCGCAGATTGCGTTGGCAATACGCCGCTGGTCAGACTGCAGCGTATGCTGCCAGAAGGCAACACCAATACGGTGTTATTAAAGCTCGAAGGTAATAACCCAGCGGGCTCAGTGAAAGATCGTCCGGCCTTGTCGATGATTCAGCGCGCAGAGGCTCGTGGTGATATTAAACCCGGCGATACATTGATTGAGGCAACCAGTGGCAACACCGGTATCGCTTTGGCGATGGCGGCGGCCATCATGGGATACAAAATGATCCTGATCATGCCGGATAATGCCACCATGGAGCGTCGATGGGCGATGGAGGCCTATGGTGCAGAGCTGATTCTGGTCACTAAAGACGAAGGCATGGAAGGCGCTCGTGACCTGGCTTTGAATATGGAGAGTGACGGCAAAGGTATCGTACTCAATCAGTTTGGCAATGGTGATAACCCTGAAGCGCACTATCACGGCACAGGCCCGGAAATCTGGCAACAGACCTCAGGTAGGATTACGCATTTTGTCAGCTCAATGGGTACAACCGGAACAATTATGGGGACCTCCCGTTACCTCAAGGAACAGAATCCGGATATCTGTATCGTTGGTCTGCAGCCCTCTGATGGCGCTGCGATTCCGGGTATCCGTCGTTGGCCAGAAGAATACCTGCCGACGATTTTCGATCGTCAGCGTGTCGATGAGGTGCGTGATATAGGTCAGCAGCTGGCCGAAGACACCATGCGAGAGCTGGCTCGTAGCGAAGGAATATTTTGCGGTGTTTCTTCTGGTGGTGCAGTAGCTGCAGCACTGCAGATTGCCAGCGAAACTGAAAATGCCACGATCGTTGCCATCGTATGTGACAGGGGTGATCGCTACCTTTCATCGGGTGTATTTGCCCCGGCTTGAAAATATGACCTACGCCCCAATATGGGGCGTATAACTCAATACTGACAGAAGAATATTCCGTGAAACAGACCGGCAGTGGCCGCACGATCAGCGTCACCATCGACAACCTCAATTCCGACGGACAGGGCGTTGCCCGCTCAGGTCGGGATATTTATTTTGTTCCGGGTGCCTTGCCCGGGGAAACGGTCACCGCGCGCATGGTGCAGCGCAGCAAGAAAATATGGCACACCCGCCTGGTCAGTGTTGAAAATGCTTCGCCAGATCGTAATGAACCTGCGTGCCCACACTATCAGCGATGTGGCGGTTGTGACCTTCAGCACATGACATATTCTGCACAGGTGGCCTTCAAGCAGGCACGCGTTGAGCGCGAGCTGCAGCGCCAGAAAGTACAGGTAGAACAGTGGGTTGGGCCGATTACCGGACCTGAATGGAATTACCGCCGTAAGGCCCGTATCGGCGTGCGGTTCAGTAAAGAGCAGCAGCAGAATTTTGTTGGCTTCCGCGAGGGTGGTTCAAAACATATCACGGATATTGATCGCTGTGCTGTGTTGCCAGATAACCCCGCATTGGACTGGGCGCAGTGGCGGGATCTTATCGGCGAGTTGAATGCCGCGAGCCTGATTACCCAGATTGAACCCGTAATCGCAGACAACGCACTGTTGTTTTTATTACGGGTGCTGAAACCGCTACAGGATGACGATGTTGACCGTCTCAGTGCACAGTTCAGTGAGTGGGCAGAAACGTCGGACAGACCTCTGCAGTTATGGATACGCACTGAGAAGGGCGCTGCCCCGGAGGCCATCTGGCCAGCAACCGGGTCTGAGGCGATCTGGCATGAGGTCGAGGGACTCAGGTTACAGATCCGACCAGATGACTTTATTCAGGTCAATCGCACCGTAAACCGCGCCATGGTGGCTCAGGCGCTTGACTGGCTCAGCCCGGCGGATGACGAGCATATCTGGGATCTTTTTGCCGGTCATGGCAACTTCTCCATGCCGCTTGCCGTGCGATCCCGCCATGTCACTGCAATTGAAGGGCAGGCGTCGATGACGGACAGTCTGCGCGAGCAGGCAGAAAAGTTGGCCTTACCTTTGCAGGCAATTTGTGCCGATCTTGCCGTCGATGGCACATTGAGCGCGCTTCCCGCGCCCGATGCAGTGTTGCTGGACCCGCCTCGTGCGGGAGCAGCAGCAGTGATGCCGGAGCTGATTCGTCGTCGCGTCGCGAGAGTTTTATATGTGTCTTGTGATGCTGCAACACTCGCACGTGATCTAAGTGAACTGGTCACGGCAGGATATAAAGTAGTTAACGCAGGAATCATGGATATGTTCCCACAGACACACCATGTAGAAACGATGGTGATGTTGGAGTACCGGGGTAAGTAATGGTTAAAGTTCGCGAAGATCACCCCCTGTTACAC
>JAYNJA010000353.1:0-718 GCA_038109705.1 Thalassolituus sp.
GCCATGAGGTTCAGTGGCAAGTCGGCCCTCTTAACGGAATAATAGATATTTCGTCAGATGCACGTACTCTGGAATTTGATCCATCCGGCCTGGATACCGGTGAATACGTTATCACTGCAACGGTCACTGATAATGGTATTCCAGCACTGTCAGCAACCAGCGAGTTAACGATGACCGTGGAGCGTTCACTTGAGCAAAGCCCAAAAGCACCATCGTCTAAGTCAGGTGGTGGCAGCGCTGGAGATCTGATCCTGCTCGGAGCCTTACTCGCCGGGTACTCCAGAAGACGTTCTCTAAGCACTGCAAGGAGGCTGTGATAAACTTCGGGTTTTCAGTCGGTAAATGATAGTAATGCCTGAAAACCCGAAAGTGCGTCTGGATAAATGGCTTTGGGCCGCACGTTTTTTTAAAACCCGAGCTCTGGCGAAAGCCGCTATCGATGGCGGTAAGGTTCACTATGACGGCCAACGTTGCAAAGTCAGTAAGACCGTTGATGTCGGGGCTCAATTAACCATTCGACAGGGCTTTGACGAGAAAATGATTGTTGTTAAAGCCTTGTCCGAGCAACGCCGCGGCGCTCCCGAAGCCCGACTTCTGTACGAAGAAACTGCGGAGAGTATTAAAGCAAGAATGGACAAAGCCGAATACCGCAGAGTCATCAAAGCATCGCAAGGCGTACCTGACCAGAAGCCCAACAAGAAAGAACGTCGTGACATGC
>JAYNJA010000353.1:728-2536 GCA_038109705.1 Thalassolituus sp.
CAACTATCCTGATAATTGATGATCATGAGCTTTTTCTTGAGGGCGCACAGCTCATATTTTCGATGCACGCACAGCAGTACGACATCATTCCTGCTGGCACCACAGAGCGGGCATTAGGAAGCATCAGGCGCGGGACAATCGACTTTATTCTGGTCGATCTCGACTTACGTGATCAGGATGGCCTGCATTTTATGCAGGATCAGGTCCTGCCACTCCAACTAATTCCCTTCGCAGTTATGACAGCAAACCGGGATATTCACAGCCTTCGCAGGGCAAGAGAAGCCGGAGCCTGTGGTTTCATACTCAAAGATTATGCTGGCAGGCAGATGGTCACTGCCGTCGACAGAATGTTGGCTGGAGACTCTGTCTGGCCAGAACTGCCACGAGCCACCGATGAGAGCGAGCTTAGTGATCGCCAGTTTGAAGTACTCCGGCTCCTGTCCGAGGGCCAGAGCAATAAGCAGATTGCACAGCATTTGAACGTGACCCCAGAAACAGTGAAATCTCATCTCAAGATCATTTTCCGTAAACTCGAAGTTTCGAATCGCGCCGAATGCGTCAGCAAAGTCGTATCTTTGAATCTGGTATAATGAGATTGAATTTCAGAGTCCTGACCCAAACATATCAGGTCAGCCCGCCATCAGACCCGGAATCCTTATGAACAGTGCAGACCTGCTTCAACGCTTCAGCTTCGACAAGACCAACATCCGTGGCGAACTGGCCCACCTGAACGCCAGCTACCGCGATGTGCTCAAACGTCATCAATACCCAGCCCTGATCGCAAAAGCCGTCGGTGAGCTGATGGCCGCAACGGCGCTGTTGAGTTCCAACCTCAAGTTTGCAGGTCGCCTGACTCTGCAGGTTCGTCTGACGGGCAATGTGACGCTGCTTCAGGCCGAAACCACAGACAAAGGACAGCTGCGCGCCATCGCACGCTATGACGAAAACGCCGATGCCAGCGAACTGATTTTCAGCGACGGCCAGATGATCATTACAATCGAACCAGAAGTCGGCCAACGGTATCAGGGCATTACCCTGATTCAGGGCGGCAACGTAGCGCAGGCTCTGGAAGAATACTTTGAACAATCAGAACAGCTGGGTAGCCGGTTCTGGCTGGTATGCGACGGTGAAAATGCCGCCGGACTGATGCTCCAGCAGATGCCATCCGCCGAAGGTGATGACCCGGACGCATGGGATCGCCTTGGCCATCTGGCGAGCACAGTTAAAGACGAAGAACTGCTGGAACTGAATAACGATGTTTTGTTACATCGCCTGTATCATGACGAAGAAGTTCGTATCTATCCTGCCAGCGAACTGAGCTTCTTCTGTAATTGCTCAAAAGACCGCATAGGCAATGCACTGCACCAGCGAGGCAAGACAGAGCTGCAGAGTATCATTGACGAAATGGGTAAAGTCAGTATCAACTGCGAGTTCTGTCAGCAGGCATACAGCTTTGATCAGATCCAGATCGACGAGCTGTTTCCTGAGCAGAATCTGCAATAAAAACAAAAGGATACAAAAGGCGGTCAAAAAGCGACCAACGGGGCTTAGCGTCCGGCGGATTTTCTGGCATAATTGCCCGCCTTAAATTTTGGGCTCGCCCCTGCACCCTTCAGGGCGGTTTATTGAGATACAGGGTATGGCCACAAGCCGTACTGAATTAACGAGGACCCCACGGGGCACCGATATGACTGTTTACACCGATTTATCTTCTCCTTTCCTGGTAGAACAAGCCATCGCTCGCGGCGAAGGCCAACTGCAGGATAACGGCGCACTGGTTGTTCTGACTGGCAAGCGCACTGGCCGTT
>JAYNJA010000354.1:0-2526 GCA_038109705.1 Thalassolituus sp.
CCAAGAACCAATGAATCAAGGCCACTCGCCACGCGCATGGTATGAGAGACGGCCTGATCCTCACTGAGGTAATACATTGAAGCATCAAGGTCGACACGGCCAATCTGTTGGTTCTGTTCCAGCCAATGGCTGATAAGATCCGGACAGTGATCATCGGCGGTCAGATAGATCTCAGTACGGTTGCAGGTGGATAACACCACGACCTCAGAGACAGAGTCGAGTTCCTGCAACTTTTTGAGTACAGATGGCATGCTGGCAGGATCAAACGCCACACGTTCGCGAACCGCGACCGGTGCTGTTTTATGATTGATACCAAGAGCCCAGATACTCATTCTGCCTGCCGCAGTCCCCCACATGAAAGGCGCGATTATAAACATCCGGGGCGGAATTTTCCCCTCAAATCTTTGACTTACAACGATAACTGACCCTAAATAGCAGGAACTATGCAAACGGAATCCGCTGAAAAAGCCAACATGCCTACCGCTGATGTCCTCAAAAGTGCGCACCGAATTGCGCTCGCCACGATTGTTGCCGCTGTTACCAGCGCCTGTTCTTCCCTCTCTGGTCCCACGACCGGAAACTCGCTGGCCGCTGCAGAAACTGCACCGGAGCCCGAGAAAAAGACGGAATACCGGGCCATACCAGCACCAACAATGTATTCACTCCTGATCGCCGAAATGGCAGGACAGCGTCAACGTTTTGATGTCGCTCTCTATCATTATCTTGACCAGGCTCGCAAAACCCGTGACCCCAACGTCGCCGAACGCGCGCTACGCATAGCCCAATATGTGGGGGCCGGAGCTTTTGCAAAAGAAGCATCCGACATCTGGATCAGTGTTGAACCCAATGACCCGTCTGCGATTCAGGCTGCAGCACAGGTTGCACTGGGCCAGGGGGAGTACGACAGGAGCCTGGAGCTTTATGCCCGCTTTTTCGATCTTACCGGAATTCCGCAATTCGATTTTTACGCAGCGGCGACGCTTTCAAAGGATGAGTCTGTTCGCAAAGATACTCTGTCGCGTTTAGAAGCGTTAAATATGCGCTACCCCAAAGAAGGCAATCTGCTCTATGGGCAGGCCTTAATGCTACAGTCGTTCAATGATCTGGAAAACGCGGTTACACGAATCGACCAGGCCCTGCGCTTATCGCCTGATCTGTTGCCTGCAGCCATACAGAAGGCACGAATTCTTGCCCGCATGAACAAAGTTGATGAAGCAATCGACTGGCTGGATGATGTCCTCGATGATCATCCAGACAATAAACAGGTCGCAGTGCTCCGTGCGCGCATGATGTTGCAGAATGAAGATCCAGAAGGAGCCCGTGATGCCTTCATCGACATAAATGAACGTTTTCCTAACGACGGCCAGATCGTATTGTCACTCGCACTTCTTGAAGAAGAGCTTGGTAATTATGAGGAGGCAAAAGATCTGCTTCTGACGTTACTGAGTACAGGTGAACAGGAAAATGAAGCCTACTTTTACCTCGGACGCATCGCTACAGCAGAAGAGAACCCGGACCTCGCCGTTCAGTACTACCGACAGATTGGCGAAAGTCGCGAATTTATGGCTGGCCAACTCGCCGCGGCATTAATTCTGAATGAAGAGCAGGACTCTGATGCAGCCGTTGCCTATTTACAGGAGCGCGCCAGCGTTCTGCCTCAATACAGCGGACAACTGCGTAGAATCGAAGCGGACATCCTGATCAAAGCCGACCGGATTGAGGAAGCTTTCAGTACCGTATCCAGCGCACTTGAAAACTCACCTGAAGATATCGACCTCATTTACACCCGCGCTATGCTGGCCGAGCGTCTCGGTAATCTGGAGTTATTGGAGAGCGACCTGCGCTTTTTAATTAGCCTGAAACCTGACCACGCCGAAGCTCTTAACGCATTGGGATACAGCCTCGCGAATAAAACAGATCGCTATGCTGAAGCAGAACCTCTGATCGAAAAAGCGCTCTCATTACAGCCTGATAACCCAGCCATCATCGACAGCCTTGGCTGGCTGTATTTCCGCGAGGGTAAGGTTAATGATGCTGGCCCCTTACTCCAGGATGCCTGGCAGCGCATGAAAGATCATGAAATTGCAGCTCACTTGGGAGAGTGGTACTGGACTACCGGTAATCAGGAAGCCGCTCTCGACGTCTGGCGTGCTGGTCTTGAAACCAATCCCGATAGTGAAATCATTGAAGAAACACTGAAGCGCCTGGGTGTCGACCAGAACCAACTGTGAACACGGCCGACAGCCAGCAGGTATAGAAGTAATGAACCTATTGTCATATATCCGCAGTCTGGGTCTTTTATCGGCCACTCTGCTGATCAGCACCCTGTTCCTTAACGGCTGCGCCTCGCTACTCCCTCAGGGCGGCGCAGACCATCTGCAGTCTGAACTGAATAACGTTAACCACTGGCAGGTGCGGGGGAAGCTCTCTGTGATAACCACTGACGACAGCGTCACAGGTTATCTTGACTGGGCCCAGAACAAGAGGAAATTCGATATTTATATCGCAGGCCCCCTCGGTCAGGGA
>JAYNJA010000355.1:0-2516 GCA_038109705.1 Thalassolituus sp.
TTATATTTTGACTAAGCACAATAAATGCGAGTCGCATGATGGCAAAAAGTTCAGATTACCGCAGTTTATTCAGCAAGTAGCTCGTCAATCAGGTCTTTGTCAGGCATACCGAAGCTTGAGTTTGAGGCAACCACCTGGCCTTCTCTGTTGATCAGGAACTTGTAGAAGTTCCAGCGAGGAAACTGATCCTGGCGAGCAACTTCCTGAAACAGCGGGTGGGCATCATCGCCGCGCACAGGGACGGTCGATAGCATGGTGAAAGTAACGCCGAAATTTTTGAAGCAAACATCAGCGGCTTCTGCTTCATCGTCAGCCTCCTGGTTGAAAGAATCAGATGAGACGCCCAATACGATCAGACCTTTCTCTTCGTATTCTTTGTGCAGCTTTTCAAGATCGCCAAACTGATCAGTAAAACCACAATGGCTGGCGGTATTTACCAGTAACACCGGTTGGCCATGAGTCACTTCACACAGATTCAACATTTTGCTGCTGTGCAGCTGCTTCATGGTGTGATGAAAAATTTCCGGACAGCCCTCAGCGTATTCCTGCTCACCGTTACTGATCACATCAGACGATTCGGCAGCAGTGGCAGTCCACGACAAAGTAGCCATGGCAGCGGCACAGGTTGCAGTCAGCAGAGTTGGTAAAAATCGTTTCATATGGCCTCCGGAAAGTATTGAATCAGGCGTTAAGCTCATCAACAGCAGCACGCAGATCTTCATCCAGCTGCCATGGTTCTACCAACACAGCGGATTCTTTAAGGTTAGGCAATACAACAAGCAATGTCTCGTCCTGCTCCAACCCTTCTGTCCAACGCTCGAGCCAGACATCCAGAGGAACCATACGAGGCGAGCAATCTGCCCAGTCACCGTTTACCCACTCTAACGCGTATTCAGGATGAGGCCAAACCGGCAGACAGTTTTCGCCGTCGTCAGTGACCACTGTAACCCAGCCTTCTTCGTTAGCCAGGCTCCAGATTTCGCCATATTCAGCAACTTTACTGAGAAACAGTTCGTAGCGTTTGTTATCGGACAACGCCAACGAACTGGCTCGGTTTTTAGCAGACAGGGAATACGACATGAAAGACTCCGGATTAGGGGCGATCGCCAGGATCAGAGGTAAGTAAACAGCGCCCTAGTTTAGCCCTGTGTTATCATCGCCGCCATCAAAACCGGACTTCTGACAGGCGCCCAACACCATGGCACTTAAGCACTTCATCACACACAGCATCGCGAAACTTGAGAAAGAGCCAGCCGCAACACTGAAGCTCAGTGACCTCGATGGCATTGCTGATGATGACAGTCCGCTGTCGGCATACTATCAGCAGGCAGCAAAGCAGCTGCGCGGCATCCTGCTGCAGCGCAGTGGCAAACGTTATGGTGTGTTCAGTCAGGAGTCTCTGAGTGTACAGGGCCTGTTGAAAGACTGGCTCAAAGGCGGCATCCCTTTCCAGAGCTGGGCCCGCAAAATGGCGGAGGTCCTGAGCGCTGGTCTCGACAACACCGATCTTATGATTGATGGTTATCTGGCCTTCTTTCATGAGAGTCTGGAAGACAGCGATCGCCTGTACATCTTTCATCTGCGCTATAAGGACAGCGTAACGGTCAATCCAGACCTGAGTCTGAGCGAAACCCGCTACCTCGATTTTTCAAACAGTGGCTTCGGACTCTGTATCAACCTGACCGACTGGCAACACGACAGCGACAGTAAGTACATCACTTTCTCGTTCGGCCGTGGCGACCGACCTTTACAGAATCAGATGCTGGAAAACATCGGATTTACAGACACGCTGAACACCAGCGCCGAAACTGAAGAATTTCTCGAAATCGTTGAAGAATACAGCAAGAAACTATCTGCAGATGAGGCGTATACCTACAAAGCTAAGGTCGTCGACTTCTGTATGGAACAGGATATGCGCGGCGAAGCGGTCGACTTTGAAGAACTGGACCAACACCTGGCCAACGAAGTCAAATCTCAGCCTGGTGAGTCCTTCTCGCATTACCTGATCGAGAAAAAGAAAGAGCGCCAGAAAGCACAGCGGGATAACAGCGGCCTGACGCCAGAGCAACTGGTTGAGCTGGGCGCGCCGACGGCAGATGTGGCAGAAGCAGTAAAAGCAGAGCTGATTCCAGACCGGAAAAAGCTAAAAGGCTTTATTCGCTATTCGGGTAAGAGCAAAGAGCTCAGCCTGAGCTTTTCGGCGAATCTGCTGGGCGAAGGCGTAGAATTTAACGCAATGGACAAAACGCTGCTGATCCGCGCGGTGCCAGAAAGCCTGATGAAGCAGCTTTCTGGCAAGAAAGACGAAGAATAATCTCCTCTTATTAATTCGCCGATAGCAAAAAGCGCTGATCGGCTCCTACAGGGGTATATCTACTCCCAACACTGTAGGAGCCGTTCAAACCGCGGAGCGAGTTTAACGGCGAATCTCATCGCAGGATGTCACTGAAACTGCTGATACGCATCCAGTGTCGCAGAAATCTGCGTGTGCATCACATCACCATCGTGTGGCCATA
>JAYNJA010000356.1:0-2489 GCA_038109705.1 Thalassolituus sp.
CCATCAACGCGTAACTCACCGGGAATTACACCATCCCCTTCCATCGCCACCAGCAGATCCCGAGTCTGATAACAGACTGCCTGCAGGCCCGCTGTGACAATCTCTTTGATACCAGTATCGCGGCTGAGCCCCATAATGGCGCCTCGCGCATCCGCATCCCAATACGGTGCACCGAGTCCAGCGAACGCCGGCACCATATAGACCGGATTATCGTAACCCGTTGCTTCTGCCAGTGACTGACTGTCACTGGCGTCGGAAATCAGCTTCAGGCCATCACGAATCCACTGGATCGTTGCGCCGGCCATAAAAATAGAACCTTCAAGAGCGTACGTCACTTTACCGTTAAGCCGATAGGCAACTGTCGTCAATAACCGGTGCTCTGACTTCAACGCTTTATTGCCGGTGTTCAGTATCATAAAGCAGCCAGTTCCGTAAGTGCTCTTTACCATACCCGTTTCAAAACAGCTCTGACCGATTAAGGCAGCCTGCTGGTCGCCAGCGACACCGCCAATCTGAATCTCAGTACCGAGAAAGTCCGGCAAGCTGCGGCCAAAATCAGCGGCGCTATCTTTGACTTCGGGCAAGAGCGACTCAGGAACACCAAACATATCCAGCAGCTCGCTATCCCAACACTGATCATGAATATTGAACAACATGGTGCGGGAAGCGTTAGTCGCATCAGTAACATGTTCTTTGCCACCGGTCAGATTCCAGATCAGCCAGCTGTCGACAGTACCGAACGCCAGCTCTCCCTTCTCTGCTTTATCGGCAGCACCCTCTACATTCTCCAGTATCCAGCGCACTTTTGTGGCAGAAAAATACGGATCCAGCAGAAGCCCTGTTTTCTCAGTAATCAGATCTCGCTTGTCATCCCACCGCCGGCACATGTCCGATGTGCGACGATCCTGCCAGACAATAGCCGGATACACTGGAACACCGGTTAAGCGATCCCAGATCAACGTCGTTTCACGTTGATTAGTTATGCCGATGCCAGCGATTTCTGAGCTCTCTAACCCGGCCTCACGGATTGCCTTGCGAGCGCATTCCAGCGTGGTTTTCCAGATGTCGTCCGGGTCATGCTCTACCCAGCCGGATTTCGGGAAATGCTGAGTAAACTCCTGCTGCGCAGTTGAGATATTCTGCCCTTTATCATCAAACACGATTGCCCGGCTGCTTGTGGTTCCCTGATCAAGACTGAGCAGATAACGCGACATCTGAGATTCTCCTTTGAATAACTGGGCTTAGAGTAGCGGCAGGGGCCTCTGGCGACCAGCCTCCGGCAACGACAATCTTAAAGCACTTCTTAATAACACAAGAAACACTATGAATTTTCCACATCACAGATATACAATCACATGAATTACTTTCATTGTTAGTTACTGGATCTGAACATGAGCCTGCTCGATATCCGCCATCTGAAAACACTGACGGCGCTGCGCGACAGCGGCAGCATGGTGGAAGCCGCGCGACGTATGCACCTCACTCAATCCGCGCTGTCTCATCAATTGAAAGATCTGGAAGATCGCCTCGGCACATCCCTGTTTGAGCGCAAAAGCCGGCCGATACGCTTTACCCGTGCAGGCCTTGAAGTGCTGCAACTGGCAGATCGTGTACTACCGATGATGAGCCAGACCGAACGCACCCTGAAAAAGATCCAGAGCGGTCATGACGGTCGCCTGCACATGGCCATCGAATGCCACAGCTGTTTCGAGTGGCTGATGCCCGCGATTAATCAGTTCCGTGATCACTGGCCGGAAGTCGAGCTGGATCTGTCCACCAGCTTTCACTTTGAACCGATGCCCGCTCTGCTGCGTGGAGATATTGATCTGGTAGTGACCTCTGACCCAGCACCCGATCAGGCCATCCGTCATATTCCCCTGTTCCGCTATCAATCAGTGCTGGCGATGGCAAATCAGCATGCACTGACCGCCGAGAGCTGGATTCAGCCACAGCATCTCAGTAGTGAAACCCTGATTCACTACCCGGTTGATCGCAAACGTCTGGATATTTTTGAGTATTTTCTCAATGCTGCGGGTATTGAACCGGAAGGAACACGTCAGACGGAGCTGACCCTGATGATGATTCAGCTGGTTGCGTCAGGGCGCGGCGTCGCCTGCCTGCCAAGCTGGGCGCTACAGACCTACATAGATGCAGGCCTGATTACGACGCGTCCTTTAGGAGAAAATGGTGTCTGGCCGACATTGTATGCCGCCGTGCGAGAAGATCAGGCCGATGCTCACTACCTGCAGGACTTTATCCGTATCGCCACCGAGAGCTGTTTCTCGACCCTGCCGGGGATCAGTCGTCCGTTTTAGGTGATTGGCCCCTTTAGGTTATTACCCTCTTTAGGTTATTAACCAGGGCAGTGGTATCATGTCGGGGTTTCAGGTGTCCCGCAGACAATGCCGGCACTTAAATGGGAATCCGGTGTAATTCCGGAACTGTACCCGCAACTGTAAGGGCTTAGCCCGAGTCAGATACCAGCCTGA
>JAYNJA010000357.1:0-2477 GCA_038109705.1 Thalassolituus sp.
TGCGCTGCCACTGGCGGTGGCGCAACGACCGCAGCCTGCGGTGGTACCGTACTACGTTTGGCTGCTCCAGCCTGCGCCAGACGCTGCTGAGCCTGACGGCGCAACTGCTGTTGACGCAGAGCGATTTCTTCCTCACTCGGTTTCATAATTCTTACCTTTTATTCTTATCTTACTGCTTCCCCTGTGACGGAATTGCACACTTTGCACAGCTACCTGTCACCTGTTCTGTCCCTGGCCCATCATTCCGGCAAAAACCCGCCGCAGACCAGTGTGGGTAGTTCGGGGATAGTTAGCGTATAGCCCCGCGCTCCAACATACCCAAACCTGCGCCAAGAGGGAACCTCCGCTGCCGCGAAATGTCTATTGGTTTGCAGATTCATCCTGCGAAGCACCTTTTTGACGAACAAAACCCTGAAAAATGGCCGGTTATATCGGCATAGCAGTCCATCAGGGCCGGTGTTATTATCGCCGGTGATATAACGGACGGTTGAAATCTGTCATACAGCCCCCATAGAGGTAAATGACAAGCCGATCCGGCAAACAACCTGATAATGGAGAGATACCATGGCGTTTGAATTACCAGCACTGCCTTACGAAAAAAATGCACTGGAACCACACATCTCAGCTGAGACTCTGGATTTCCACCACGGCAAGCACCACAACACTTACGTTCAGAAACTGAACGGCCTGATCGAAGGTACTGAGTTTGCTGGCAAGTCTCTGGAAGACATCATCAAGACTTCTTCTGGCGGCGTATTCAACAACGCAGCTCAGATCTGGAACCACACTTTCTACTGGAACAGCCTGTCTCCAAACGGCGGTGGCGCTCCAACTGGCGCGGTTGCTGACGCAATCAACGCAGCATTCGGTTCTTTCGAAGAGTTCCAGGCGAAGTTTAACGACAGCGCTGTAAACAACTTCGGTTCAAGCTGGACCTGGCTGGTTAAGAAAGCTGACGGTTCTCTGGACATCGTTAACACGTCTAACGCTGCTACCCCTATCACTGAAGGCCTGACTCCACTGATCACTGTTGACCTGTGGGAACACGCTTACTACATCGACTACCGTAACGTACGTCCTGATTACCTGAAAGGTTTCTGGGCGCTGGTTAACTGGGACTTCGCGAACGAAAACTTCGCTAAGTAATCAATACCCCGGACCAGATCCGGAGTCGTGAAAAAGGGAGCTCTGCTCCCTTTTTTTATGGACCTGTTTATTACGAATCACTGCCCGTAGTTGTGGAGGCACGATAATGACATTCAAACTCCTGTTAGGCTCTGGCTCACGCTATCGCGCATCATTACTTGAACGCCTTGCGATACCTTTCGAGCAGGCCTCACCCGATATTGATGAAAGCGCTCTCGAGGGAGAAGCTCCCGCCGCTTATGTAGCACGGTTAGCCACGGCAAAGGCAGAAGCACTGCAGACGAGCTGGCCCGGCTACTGGATTATTGGCAGCGACCAATGCTGCGTAATTGATGGTGTTATTACTGGCAAACCACATACGGAAGAGAATGCTCTGGAACAGCTTAAAAAAGTTCGGGGCAAGAGCGTGATCTTCCTTACCGGACTATGTCTGCTCTCGCCTGAGGGCCATACATTCAGTCTGGTAGAACCCTTTACTGTGCACTTCCGCAAACTGGATGAAACCGCCCTGCGACGTTATATCAACATCGAACAACCGTTAGATTGTGCAGGCAGTTTTAAATGTGAAGGCTTGGGGATTAATCTGTTTTCTGCCCTGGAAGGCCGCGATAGCAACAGCCTGATAGGTCTGCCGTTAATAGGCCTGTGCGATCTGATGCGGGAAGCTGGGCTTGATCCGCTGGCTCTCGCCAGCTTGAAAGGATAAGCAGGGCAGTAACTGGTCTGCCCCGCTCAGCACGCTAAGCGTGCTTATTTCATTGGCAGGCCTTTGAACAGACGCTGCAACTGTACATCGGTCTCATCCGCACCCAGCTCTTCAGATACGCTGAATTCCCAGATACCGTTGAACTTCTCACGAGTAAGGTCTCGCGCCACACCGCCATCATTTACGATGGTCGGGCGCAGGAATACCATCAGGTTACTCTTCACCTGATTCACACTCTTAGAACGGAACAGCCAACCGAGCAGAGGAATATCGCCAAGAATCGGCACTTTGCTCACCACTTCACGCACGTCATCACGGATCAGACCACCAAGCACGATGGTTTCTGCGTTATCCGACAGAATCATAGTCTTGATCGATCGCTTGTTAGTAATCAGGTCAGCACTGCCTGCAACCGTGGTATTGGATACCGATTCGGCCGTCGCTTCTACTTCGAGGCGAATCGCTTCACCGTCATGAATGTGAGGAATCACTTTCAGGGTCACACCTACGTCCTGACGGTCGATAGTGGTGAACGGGTTGGTGTTGGTGCTTGAGGCCGTCTGGCCGGTCACGAACGGAACGTTCTGACCAACAACAATCTCTGCTTCCTGGTTATCCAGGGTCA
>JAYNJA010000358.1:0-2423 GCA_038109705.1 Thalassolituus sp.
AACTTCTATCAGTAACTGCTAAGCGAAGCTACCCAGTTGCGTGCCGCATTCAGGTGTTTGGGCTCGTCATACAGTCGATCGAACAGGAGTGCGCCTTCTAACGCTGAGACGACGACGCAGGCAAGTTGTTCTTTCGGAATCGGCAGTAGGCTGGCCTTACTCAGTGATTCTGCCACCCAATCTTCCAGGTGTTCGAGAAAGGTACTGACGGCAGCCAGGTTGGTGTCGCTCAGTTCGTGTGGCGATGCCGCGTAGGCGAGGCTCATGCATTGGCGGCGATGCGCATGATTCTGCTCAAAAATGTCGATCAGGGCCGTCAGTCGTTGGCGTGGACGGTGGGTATCGGCGGTGAGCTTATTCAGCTGGTTGAAGAACTGCAGGTCGTAGTCTTGCAACAGCTCTGTCAGAAGGCGTTCCCGGCTTTGAAAGTGGTAGTGAACCGAGCTGGATTTGATCCCGGCGGCCTTGCCGAGTTCGCGGAAGCTGGCTGCGGCCAGATTGCCGTGCTGAATCTGATCAATCGCAATATGTTTGAGCTGAACGCGTGTCTCTGACATGGGCTTCTCCATAGTCCGGTGCCTCTTGTGGAGGCCGTCCGGGAAACTTCCGTTAGATGGACTACCCTTAATGCAGGGCTACATCAGGACTCACCATGTTACGCGCGCTTATTTTCATTCTTCTACCTCTGTTTACCGCAGGTTGCCTGCCAGAGGAGAAAACAGACGACATTGTTAACGATCAGGGAGAGGCGGTAAAAGATCCGACGCTTCGCCTGAATGGATTATGGAATGGGCAGGTAGATCAGGCTGGTGCCCTGCGCGCACTTATCTACAACGGCAATATCTTTGCCTTCGACGAGAACATCGCTTACTACGGCACCGTCTCATTGGCGGCTGCTACGGATACTGTAACTATCACCGTAGAAGGTTATGGGTACAGCAGCAGCGAGACCGATGCTAATCAGTATGTGGCCGGCGGTAGCTCGGAAAGTTTTGTCTTTACTGGTCTGGTGTTTCCAACTCTGAAAGAAGACGACACTCTGGTGGGCGACTACGAGAGTGATTCGGGTGCCGGTGGCTTTACCTTGTCGGATGACGGTACCTGGGAAACCAACTCCAGCCTGGCGGCTTTGAAGGGCAAGTGGTCAGCAACCAATTACGATCTTTATCTTACTGAGGTCAACGGCGTTCTTTCTTTTCGCGAAGTCAGTGTGGCTGCTACGCCCACCGGCTGCACCAGCTACGGCACTATTTCCTTGCTGAATAAAGAGCAGAATCTTTACAGCGTACAGCTCACCGAGCGTAAGAACTGTGCAGGTTTTAACGTCATTAATGCACCGGGCTACGCTTCGGTCGATAGTTTCGGCGATCTGGAACTTTTTATCCGTAAAGACGATGAGCTGTTGTATACCCGGTATTCTGCGGCTTCCAGTGCGGATAGCTCAACAGATACGGCAACTGATACCACGACCGAAGAAACCACCACCACAGAATAACCATAGGTTGTGGATAAGTTTGTTTATATCTTGGATAAATCTTTTGGAAATCTTGTCGTCAATCGTGGAAAAGTTCTCTAACTGATAAACCTATTAATATTTGTCCACATTCATAAACAGGTTTATCCACATATCAAAGCCAATAACTATGGGTTTCTTTGATGTTATTACCATTTTGTGGGTAACATTATCCTTTTTTATCCTAGCTAAATTTTGGTTGTGCATAACTAATCTGTTCAAAAATCACTCAATCACTATCCGAGGCACCTAACCCGGTGCTACAATGCGCGCCCTTTTTCGTCTGCCTGGCAGATGTGAACAACTGAATTGAGGTGTGTTGTGGATTATCCCGTTCGTTATGACGTGATTGTTGTTGGTGGTGGTCATGCTGGTACAGAGGCGGCGCTGGCGTCGGCGCGTACTGGTGCAAAGACCCTGCTGCTTACCCACAGCACCGACACTGTCGGCGTGATGTCCTGTAACCCGGCGATTGGTGGTATCGGTAAAAGCCATCTGGTGAAAGAGATCGATGCTCTTGGCGGTGCCATGGCACGCGCAACTGACAAGGCCGGTATCCAGTGGCGCACCCTGAACAGCCGCAAAGGCCCGGCAGTACGCGCTACCCGTGCTCAGGCTGACCGCGCGCTGTACCGCAGCGCTATCCGTAACATTGTGGAAAACCAGCCGAATCTCGATATTTTTCAGGCCGCCTGTGACGATCTGATCGTTCAGGGTGACGGTGTGGGTTCAACCGTTTGCGGTGTGGTGACAAACACCAATATGCGTATTCATGCGACCAGCGTGGTTCTGACAGCGGGTACGTTCCTGGGTGGACTTATCCACATCGGTATGGAAAACCATTCAGGTGGCCGCGCGGGTGATCCGCCGTCGATTGCACTGTCTAAGCGTCTGCGTGAAATGCCGTTTA
>JAYNJA010000359.1:0-2400 GCA_038109705.1 Thalassolituus sp.
ACACCTGGCTGAGAACCCAGCTGGGTATCGGAGAGCCTCTGCCAACAGATACATCGGATGATTTTCGTGTTACACCGGTGTTTGGCATGCACGGAGAGATTCTTGCAATCGAGTGTCGCTGCCCGATTGAAACCAGCGATCACAATTGGGATGACTGGTTCGCAGCACTGATTACCACCTGGCAATCGAACTTCTCAAGCCAACTGAGGATTGTTCTTGAAGCCGGGCATGCAACCCCATCGGCGATCCAGAAATTTCTTACAGCGCTCGACAAGAACCGGCAGATGCTGGCCATGGAATGCCATATCGTGCTGGGAGAAGAGCAGCTTCTGAGTGAGACAGAAGAAGACATTCTGTTGCAGGGAGAACTCGTACACCATGGCGTCGAACGTATGATTCGCCATTTCGGCCGCAGTTTCCTGAACGCTCGTCAGATTATGAGCCTGCCGATATCGGGAATCACATTAGCTCCAGAGTTTCTGCTGAAAATGCAGGAGCCACGTAACGCGACACAGGGCAACCGCCTGCTACATAAATTGCAGGATTCCGGCATGACCATCTACGCAGGTCATATCAAACGTTCCGAGCTATTGGCTGTCGCTCACAAGTCAAGGATCGACTGGCTCAGTGGTTCTGTTCTGAGCCCGGAGATCAGCATCAGTGATCTGCGCTGGCACAGCCCTAACGTCACTTTCGGGTGACGCTTATCTGTGACAGGCGCTCTGGTGTATCATGGTGAAAAAGGAGAACACCGTGAATAAAGATCAGATTTACCACCAGATTGCCCTCGCCTGCCTGAAAACCCTGCGTCAGACCAATGCAGATTCTCAGGATCAGGTAAAAGCACTTTACAGCGCGATCGACACAGCCTTCGAATCGCAATTCACCCTGCTCGTTACGGAACTGGAAGACGCAAAAGCACGTCTCAATCAGATCGCCGCTCTCGATCCTGCACAACATTCGCTGAGAGATGCCCAGGCAATCATCAGTCAGAGTGGCACCGCACATTAACAACAACACAGGCAACATCTCCCAGGAGTAGGCATGCTTTCGCCCAAATATTGGACGTTTATAGTTATCGTCATCGCAGCCATCGGTTTTTCTATGCTCAGAATCTCGCAAGCCCCAGAAGTTATATCCAGTCCAGCAGACAGCTACAGCTATCGCAGTATGGAACTGGAAAACGGCCTGAAAGTACTCCTTGTCAGTACTCCCGGAGCAGATAAGGCCAGTGCTGCACTGAGCGTCAGCGTGGGCAGCATGGATGACCCGGAAGGACGCGAAGGCCTTGCCCACTTTCTTGAACACATGTTGTTCTTAGGAACTGAGCCGTATCCTGAACCAGACGAATATCAGCAGTTCATCCGCCAGAGCGGAGGGGCGCACAACGCATTTACCTCTTATGCTCAGACCACCTATTTCTTTTACGTTGATAATGAACAACTGAATGGCGCCCTGGACCGTTTTGCTCCCTTCTTTATTTCGCCGACCTTCAACGAGGCCTATGTAGATCGTGAAAAAAATGCGGTGCATGCGGAATACAGTTCAAATCTTAAAGAAGACGGCCGCCGTATTTTTTCCGCGCAGAAAATGGCAATGAACCCCGAATTTCCGTTCGCACGTTTCTCAACAGGTAACCTGGATACACTGTCAGACCGTGCTGACAGCAAAATTCGCGATGAGCTGATTGAATTTTACCAGACACACTATTCTTCCGACCGCATGGCACTGGTCATTGCAGGTGATTACGAACTCGATCAGCTGGCCAATCAGGCCCGCGATCTGTTTACCAGTATTCCCCGTCGGGATGTGCATTTTGAGCGTCAAGACGTACCGGTTTTTGTCCCCGAACAACTACCGCTGGATATGAACATCGAACCGGTCAAAGAAATCCGCGAATTGCGAATGACTTTCCCGCTTCCTGAAATACTGAGCCGCTACCAATACAAACCTGTTGGCCTGATCTCGAACCTGATGGGACACGAAGGTGAAGGCAGCGTGCTCGCTGAATTAAAGAAACGTGGTTGGGCCGAAGGTCTAAGCGCCGGACGATCTCTGAGCACCGAACATGCTTCGACACTTGTCGTCAGTATCAGCCTGACCAAGCTGGGCCTGACGCAGGTCGATGCAATTACCACGCTGGTACTCCAATACGCCAGTATTCTGCGTACACAGGGTATCCCCGAGTACCTGAAAAAGGAGCAGCACCTGCTCAATGAGATGGCATTCCGCTATCAGGAGCACGGCAGTATCTCGGCTTATACCACACGCCTGAGCAGCAACATGCTGTACTTTCCGACCAACGACGTCATTTACGGCGATTACCGTGCCGATATGCCAGCGGATGAACTCCTGCAGCAATATCTCGACAAAATCACAGCAGAAAATATGATGCGAACA
>JAYNJA010000360.1:0-2389 GCA_038109705.1 Thalassolituus sp.
CATCGCTACTTTCAAGCGCAGCGGTGCTTTCCCCCGGCGTTTGTGCCTCATCGGGGCCAGCAATGATATCGACATCAGAGGCCTCTATTTCTTCAACGACCTCTGCGACGGGTAGTTCTGCGATGCCATCTTCAAATCCAAGGGCCTCCGCAAAACTGGTAACCGACTGACTGTCATCACCGAACTCGTCCGGCAGATCAATGTCGAGCAGATCATCACCGCTGTCGTCACTGATACCGCTATCCACCATCAGCTTCGCCAGTGTGTCTTCTGCTCGTTCGATAATCGCTATGTCAGTACGGCTGGCTTCATCAGAATAACGTTCAAGATAGTACTCAATACCACTGAGTACTTCGGCAACCATATCCATTACGCCCCATTCCGGTGCCTGCTCCGCAAGCAACAGGGCCTGCTGAACAAACGCTGAGAGGTCCGATAGCAACACCGCAACACGAGGCAGAGGGATCATATTCAATGAACCTTCGATGGTGTGCAGCAGACGAGGGACTTCTTCCAGTTTATCTTTCGCCCATTGGTGCGCGATGTAGGACACCACCGCATCCTTCACCTGCTCGAGCACGTTGCGTGCTTCACGCAGTACTGCGCGCTGAGCGTCAGACATTGCACTGTCAGATGCACTTCGCGATGTATCACCATCGCGCAACATACCGTTCAGAGTCGCTTCTACGTATAGCAGCGCGCCAGCGACATCCAGCAACCTGGTGTCGTCATCGCTGCCATCTTCCGGGGTCTCCAGCATGGACACCAGAACGCTTTCCTGTTCCTGCATTACTTTGCGCGGCATACCCAGGCCGAGCATCCCCATGGTATCTGCGACCTGGCGAATGGTAGTGCGACAGGCCTCGAGCGCCGGCCCACGCTCTGTTGCGCCCCGGACGATCTGATCAAGTTCATCTTTGACCGATGTAATTTCTTCAATCAGCGCAGTCAGCGCCCCGGAAATAGCATCAGAGCCCGCGCCCATCTCGGCCTGTTCAGCATCTTCCGGGTTCGGCAGCGCCTCATCCAATCGGAAGCGCTTCTGTACCAGACGAATAGCTTCACCGCGAACTTCGGTACGTGCCACATAAAACAGCAGGTTCTTCAGCAGCTCATCTGCCGGCGGACGGTTGATCGCAGCAACGCCGTTATCGAGGTCGCTTTTGATTAATTGGTCCAGCTGACGCAGCAGAACCTTGGCACTCTTCGGCAGGTTATCCTGTTTACTCAGCCACTCACTGAATGCCAGTGCTGGCAGCCAGACGATGCCCTGAGGTGTTCCGCCCATGGCCTTGTTCAAGCGAGCGAACAGCTTGTTGACGTAGTGTTTGGCCAGATCAGGCTCACGATTCTGCAGTAACTGCAGTGTCGCCCCTTGCAGCATCTGACGGGTTTTACGCAACCATGGGGTAAAGTTTGGCTGACTGAACAAAGCCTTCTGTTCTGAAGTCAAAGCCGGATTGTGCTCAACATACGGCGTAAATAGAGAGGTTTCGGAAAGAAAGTTCTCACCACGGGTTGAGCGTAATTCATTAAGAATCGGCAGTAGAACAACAGGCAGATCCCGGCGTCCGACTTTCACATGTTCAAGGTAATGTGGCAGCTGAATAATTGCCTGCATCAGCACTTCAAGGCCATCCTGCTCATTGTTCAGGCGACCTTCTGTCAGTGCCAGCGCCACCGCTTCCATCTCTTCGGCAAGCAGAGCGGCGCCATAAAATTCAACCATCTGCAGTGTGCCATGCACCTGGTGTAGGTAACTCAGGCAGAAGCGCAGTCGGCTCTTGTCCTGGGGATGTTCGACATATGCCTCAAGCGCCTGCTGCGCCTGCTGCAAGGTGTCCTGTATTTCCCCTTTTACCCATTCCAGGGCGATGTAGTCCTGACTCATCGCCTTGCACTCTCCCATGTCGATGTAGATTGTTTGCGGACGAACGCGGTCACCTGACCGCTGTGCACCGATTCAAGTAACGGATGCTGCCAGTCCACCATTTCGCCGAGGCCCAAAACCAGTAACCCACCCGGCGCAAGTCGTTGTGCCAACGCGTCCAGAATTTCACGACGGCGCCACCGTCGGAAATAAATAAGAACGTTCTGACAAAAAATAATGTGCTGCGATTGCAGCGGACAATTCTTGAGATTAAGCACATTCACCTGACTGAAACAGCAACGGCGACGAAGGTGACCAGCCACCTCAATCTGTTGCGCGGACAAAGGCGAAAATGCCCAGTCGTGATAAGCCAGAGGAATACGCTCCATGACACGTAGCGGATAACGACCACTACGAGCTTTGCGGAGAACGATGGTTGAAATATCAGTACCCTTAACGGAGTAATTCAGCCCAGAGTCTTTCAGTTGCTCTTCCGCCAGCATTGCCAGCGTGTAGACC
>JAYNJA010000361.1:0-2388 GCA_038109705.1 Thalassolituus sp.
ACTCTGGCGCTGCCTCTGAACGCAATTTCAACAAGCAGTGGAAAGAAGTGCAGGAACGCCGCCGTTTCGCCAACGCGCAAGAAGAAGCGCTGGCTAAAATGGCTGGCAACGCCGCTGCGGTAATTCCGCGTGACGTGTATCTGGAAATGGATATGCGTCCCAAAAAAATCATGCGTGCTGACGAAGGTGACGCCATCCTGAACGACCTGCTGCCGCTGGCGAAAGGCGTGGACATCGGCAAGATTGAGTACAAGTACCGTCAGGCGTCCGACTCTGGCAACGCTAAAACCACGCTGAGTGGTCAGACCGTTGTCAACATGGACAAGACTCAGTACAAGTACGACTCTGCTATCATCCCTGTGCATCAGGACGGTTTCGGGCGCGAATGGCGCGAAGTAGCTGGCCTGAAGTCTGAAGGCTTTGATGCGTTTCTGGACGACCAAGACAACGCCACGCGCTCTGTCCGTCGCCAGATGGTGGACTACGTTCTGGACGGTACTGGCATCGTGTTTAACGGGGTCAGCTGGGACGGTATTCGTAACGATTCCCGCGTTGCTCGCGTGGACCTCGACTCTGACGGCCTGAACGTGGACTTCACCAGTGCAAGCACCACTGGTGCTGACATGCGCGTTGCGATGAAGTCTCTGCGCGATACTCTGCGCATCACGAACAACGCTTACGGTGACGCTACCGTGTACGTGTCGCGTGAGATTTACACCAATCTCGAACGCCACTACAACGAGAACGACGTGGGTTACGGCACCATCCTCAGTGACCTGCTGAAGCTGGCTGGTATCGGCGCTATTAAAGAGTCGAGCAAGCTGTCTGGCAACGAGCTGTTCATGGCGATGATGAACAACGAGTTCATCCAGCCTCTGGTCGGTATGGGCGTGAACACCATCGCGGTTCCTCGTGTGAACCCGTTTGATGCTCACAACTTTATCACTTGGGGAGCTATGGGTATTCAGGTGAAGAACGACTACGACGGCAAGACCGGCGTGCTGTACGCTGCTGAATTCGCGTAAGGGGTGAAGTATGTTCAAGTACAAAGTAGTGAAGCCAAACCAGATTGTTTTCGAAGAAGGTAAGCCGGTTCGCCTTGAAGTGGGCACCGTTTACGAGTCCGAGAAGAAAATTCATGGCGACCGTGTTGAGCTGATCAGCGAAACCGGCGGCAAGAAGCTGGAAGCGGCTACTCCGAAGGCTACCGGCGGGAAGTAATCCGCCAGCGCCTGACCGCCGTTGCGCGGCACCTGACCCCGCTCCGGCGGGGTTTTTAATTTCTACGGGGGGCAACATGGCTACCACCAAATTATTCAGAGACACTAACGGCGCTCCGGTCGTAACGCTCGGGACGAATACCGAAGTGACTATTGATGAGCTGCGAATGGACTATGACCAGATTTTCGTAGCAATGCGCTGTTATGACGACATTGCCGCGATGGACGCCAATCTGGCTGCACCGTCCGGGCTGACGTTCTCGGTTCTGGGGCGTATCGAGCTGGACGATGGCGCTAACTACTGGCGCACACTGGAAAACGGCTCTGGCGTGTCCAGTTCGCTTGTTAACGACGAAGACCGGATTGAACCGGCAGGTTTGGGCCACTCCGACGCGGTTAAAATCGTGTTCACTGGAGACTGGTCTGGTTATTTCATCCGCGCCATGTGCGTTGTGAGTCAGTAAGGAGGGTTTATGGCTGGGTTTAATTCGTTGCGGGGTGTGTCGTGGTCTCAGCTCGCTAATGTTACTGATGGAATGACCCCGGAAGAAATCGGTCAGGCTATTCAGGATGCTGCGGCGGGCGGCGGTCTAACAGAGCAGGAAGTTCGCGACATCGCTAATGAGCAGATTACTGATAGTGCATTAATTACAGCTGCGCTTCAGGGGTTTATCTCGTACGAGACTAAAGCATCAATGGACTCAGCAGGCGCTCCACCATCTGGCGAACTTGCTATTGTTTGGGGTGATTCTACTCCCAATAATAATGGTTATTACGGATGGAATGGTTCGGCGTGGGAAAAATCAGAGCTGCGTCAAAAAGAATCCATCCCTAACGGCCCGTGTCATTATGACGTTTCTGGAAACGTGAACGGACTATACGTTCAGGGTATTGCTGACGGGACATGGACTATTCGTGTTTACGGCTCGTACATGCTTGACGGCCTACGTTACTCTGTCGGTGTTGCTGGGACTCCCGTCGTCATTTCGTGCGCTGCTGGTGATAAATACGTTGTTGCAACGTCGTCGGGCGTTAGTTGTGTTGCGTCTCTTCCGTCAACCAGCCATGCTGTATTGGCGCTTCTCGGGATGAATCAGTGGGCCTCAACAATTCCACACTACAAAATCACGGCTGATAAACTGACGGGACTTCCTGATAACACATCAAC
>JAYNJA010000362.1:0-2376 GCA_038109705.1 Thalassolituus sp.
AGAAGTCGTTGAGAATAATCGAGGAGCGGTGGCCCAGTTGCTGGGGCTGGTGAAAAAGCAGCTGTCAGGCAAGGCCTGAGTTTGCTTTTAAGAATCAGGCTGTGGCCTGTTGCGCACCTCGCAACAACCCCGCAACTGCAGGGTAATGAAACAAAAACACCCGCGCTTGAATCAACCAACGCGGGCGTTTCAGTTAACTTATCAGGCGATCAGAAACGCGCTGCAACACGCAGAGCGATCATGTCCAGTTCATCCTGAGTTGTATATTCGATACCTGCACTCGCATTCGGCATAAAGAAGTAGCTCGCGCCAACACCGTAAGCGGTTTCTGCACCTTCGACATCAGACTCTGCAACGCGAACACCAATACTGGTTTCATTATTCAGGAAATAATCCCCCGCAAGGCTTACCACGTTATTGCCATCGTTAGTCTGCAGCTCACCTTCCAGGTTGACATAATTAGCGCCCATAGAAGCAACGTACTTAGCACCTATAAGCAATGTATTGTCTTCAATTTCATCTTCATCAATCATGCCGACGTAACCCAGAAGTCCGTCCTTGATCATATAACCAAGGTTGACCGCCAGAGCATCTGCATCATCTGCTGTTACATAATCTGCACTTACATACAGATCCTGATGCCAGTACTCGCCGGAGAACGTCGTCGAGTCGACGTCTGCATCATCAAAGGTCAGGTAGGTCAAACCAACATTGGAATTACGACCAAGAAATGCAGCTTCTGCCAGAGGTTTGTCTGCGGTAGAGACTTTGTCCAGGTAGTAAGTGAAGTCCAGAGCCATGGCTGAATCACTGTATTCACCTACTTCTACATCAATGTAGCTAAACCCTGCTTCGGCCTGGTAATCCTGTGCGTTTGCAGTACCGGCGAATGCGAAAACAGATGCTACAGCGAGGGTTAGGGAAGTCTTTTTCATCTCATCATCCTTAGATTGCTAATTCATTGAGTGCCAATCTTGCTGCACTAAAATGAATATATATGGTGCAAAGAGCGAGAAATAAGCACAGTTTTGGTGCGAATTGTAAAGATGAGTCAGCTGACTGATGAGAACAATAGATAAATAAATGAGGAATACCCGGGCTATAAGACAGCCCGGGCAAGTGATGAAGTGATTACTTCATCAGCACCTTGATGTAGTTCGGCAGCGCGAAGCTGGCGACGTGTACTTCAGGGTTGTAGTAGCGGGTTTCAAAGCCTGCTGCGTCGTAACGTGCCTGAATCTCTTCAACAGACTGCTTGCGCAGGGCTTCGTTGTCGGTCGCCCAGGCCAGTGACATAAAGCCACCAGCGTAAGTTGGTACTGGTGCAACATAGAAGCTGGCTTCTTTGTAGATCCGGCTCAGACGCTGGTAAGTATTAGTCACTTCATCGCCCTGCATAAATGGCACGCCATTCTGGGCAACCATAATGCCGCCTTCGTTCAGGCACTTTTTCTCATCAGCATAGAAGTCAGAAGTGAACAGCACTTCGCCCGGACCTATCGGGTCGGTGGAGTCAGCGATAATGACATCAAACTTATCAGTGCAGTTAGCAACGAAGTCTTTACCATCGGCGATCACGATGTTCGCTTTCGGGTCATCGTATGCGCCGTCAGAGTGCTTAGGGAAGTACTGTTTGCACATGTCGATCACGCTCTGGTCGATCTCAACCTGAGTAACGTGTTCAACGTTTTTATGACGCAATACTTCACGCAGAATGCCGCCGTCGCCACCACCAATGCTCAGCACGCGCTTTGGATTCGGGTGCGCCAGCATCGGTACGTGAACCATCATCTCATGATAGATGAACTCGTCTTTCTCGGTGGTCTGAACCACACCATCGAGCAGCATCACACGACCCAGGAACGGAGTTTCAAAGATCTCCAGATGCTGGTGTTCGGTTTTTACTTCAAACAGCAGTTCGCTGACGCTGAAGGACTGGCCGTAGTCGTCGTACAGACGCTCGCGGACGAAAGTTTTTTCAGTCATGGGCGGGTTCCCGAGGCTAGTTAGCAAAGCGCGGGATTATAGCGGCCGTGGCCAGAGCTGACCACGGCACGGGGAGATTAATTACTGCTCAAGACCCGCAATAAAGTCTTTCAGGTCCTGTGCTGTCTGCTTAGGTGCTTCCAGCTGTGGCAGGTGACCGATGCCTTCCATCTTGATGGTTTTCACGTTTGGCATCAGCTTCTCGACCACCTCGGTAGAATCCGGGTGCAGTACGCGGTCTTCAGCGCCCCAGACCAGCAGAGTCGGAGTTTCGAGGCCGGTTACGCGCTCTTCTACGCTGTCGGCTTTGATCTGTGCGAAGATTTTCTGCTCGAGGTCGAAGTTAGCAATACGCTTTTTCGCCATCTGGTCTTTGACGAAGCCCGGTAC
>JAYNJA010000363.1:0-2355 GCA_038109705.1 Thalassolituus sp.
TGACGGCCACTGCCACACTGACCGATGCCGACCTTGCCCGTATTGCTAACGAGGAGAAAGGCGATATTACTGTTCCTGTGGTGATGACCGATAGCGAAGGTACCGAAAGTGTCACCGCTAAAATGATCTGGGCGTGGACACCAAAGCGCTGATCATTCGCAACAGCTGAAATTGCGAACAATAAAAAAGGCCGCCCTGTAATAATCAGCGCGGCCTTTTTTGTTAACAGTATCGAGATCTGTTAAATACCTGCAGAAGCAATGTACTCACGACGCTGTTGCTCGCTTTCAATGTATTCCTGCCACTGATGCGCTACCTTCTCCGCCTGCGGGTAACCCGCCGCCTTGAAGAACGTCAGCGATGCATCTTCCAGTCGATCCAGGTTGTACTGAGCAAGGCCTTTGATAATAAGAGCCTGATAGGGTGCTTTCAGGTCGTCTGTTGCCAGCGCTTTATCGGTAAATTGCAGTGATTTATTCCACTCCTGACGCTCAGTGTAAATCTGAGCCAGCTTGAAATAATCCGTACCTTTACCTGACTCATCAGCCGCTGCAGTCATACTGACAATCGCTTTGTCGTATTCCTTCGCCATCATCCAGGCATCACCCAACAATGACAGGTTACGAGCCGACTTTTCTACGCTGCCATCCTGCATTGCTTGCTCCAGCACCGCTGCAGCCTTAAATGGAATTTCGCGACTCAGCAGAGCTTGTGCAAAGTTCAGGTACTCGCTCTCTTTGGTCATGAGCTTCTGGTCATACGCGGTTTCAAGCGTTGCTAATTCTTCATCAGCACGACCGAGTTCGTTGTATACAGCGGCAAGCTGCATCCAGTATTCGCCCTTAGAATAATTCGCAATCAAGGCTTCAAGATTAACGGCAAGGCCTTTGTAATCTTTTTGCTGGAAAAGAACTGCGCGCTGCAGCAACAGCCAGTTTTCTGCAACTTTCTTGTCGGCGTCTTTACGCATCTGAATAGCAGTCGCGATATCAGTACCGGCCAGATCGTACTGCTGACGCTGATACTGAATTTGTGAACGCAACATAAATGCATCCGCACCCACGTTGTCAGAGTTTTCCATCCACTCATTAAGAACAGCAAGTGAAGACTCAAAGTCTTCCTGCATCATATGCAGTTTAGCCAGAGTAAAGCGTGTGGTCTGCTTCAGTGAATCCGGTGCATTATCAATTTCGAGAACGGCCTCATACGCTGGAATAGCTGCTTCGTAATCTTCCTTCGTAGAATAAACATATGCATACATATTGTGCGTCATTGCACGCTCGTAAGAGTTACGCTTACGACGCTCCAGACGTTCAAGCGTCTGCAGAGCTGCATCAAATTCGCCTTCATCGGCCTGACTACGTGCTTCTTCCAGCTGCGAGTACACCACTTCGCGCAAAGTCTGAGTACGACGAACTCGTGGTGAGGCATCAACCTGCTCATCTTCGGCCTGTTCTGCACCCGCCTGAGCGGTTTCTGCAATAACAGACGTTGAATAAACACCCGAAAATGTCAGACCAGCGATCAGTAATAACGAGATCTTTTTCATACTCACCTCTACTTATTTATCCAGCTCGAAGCGGATAATATTGCGTACTCCAGATACTGCCACGGCCTGACCTTCGACGACCTGTGGCTTGTACTTGAATTTTTTAACTGCATCCAATGCCGCTTTATCGAACACTCCAGGTGGCTCCGCTTCGAGTACAACAGGATTCTCAACAGTTCCCAGTGTCGTCACATCAAACTGAACAACCACATAACCTTCAATACCGTGCTGTGCTGCACGACGGGGGTATGCAGGAGCAACTTTAACAATCGGCATCATTTCGCCATCAGCACCGGCACCACTCAGCCCTGCATCCAGGCTCAGGTCGGTGGATATATCCAACGCACCCAGCGACAGATCGGCAGCGCTGTCAGCACTAAAGTCTGGCTTCACCATGTCCGGCTTGGGCGGTTCTTTTGGCGTTGCTGGCGGCTTCTGTGGCTGACGTTCCTTGGTCTGAACTTCTTCGTCCGGCTCATTCATCACAAAGCTCTGAATGCGGCCGTAATCTGTTGGCATAGTGACCGAACCACCACTGGTGATCAGGCTCTGCATTACCCAGAACACCGCGATGGTTGCCGCAAACGCGACAACCAGGGCTGCACCAAATCGAGCTACAACCGGCATCTTACATTGCCTCAGTAGCAAGTGAGACGTCGTACACACCCGCCTGACGTGCAGCATCCATCACTGCAACCAGCTTACGGGTTTTTGCTTCTTCGTCGGCCTGAATCACTACAGAACCCTGAGGGTTTTCTGCGTGCAGACGTTCGATGTTTGCACGTACCTGGCTTTCATCTACGCGA
>JAYNJA010000364.1:0-2275 GCA_038109705.1 Thalassolituus sp.
ACTACCGCCTGTCACGAAGATCAGATCGGGTTTCACGCCGGCCTGATCAATCGCTTCCTGCATCAGCGCAATAATTCGCTCTAACGGTCGTTCTATTGCGTCCGCCAGTTCAACACGCGAAATGTCGGTGCTTAATGCTTTTTCAACAAAGCTCAGATCAACATTGGTCGAGTCGTTGTCCGACAGGTTGATCTTTGCATTTTCAGCAAAGCGCACCAGCTGTGGACTTTGTTTGTTTTTACGCAGCTTAATCAACCGGCCGATCACATCCGGTTCTGCGCAGTCACGCTGCAGCTGCTCGAGATATAGCCCGGTTTCCAGGCTACTGAAGCGGGTGAGGGCGGAAACATCGTTCGTCGCTACTGCATCAAGGAAGGTCTTGGTCGGCATCGGTTTACCGCTCTTCAGTGGCGAGCGCATACCGAATAAGGGCATCAACTGCTCGGCAGCAAGACGGATATCCAGATCATTGCCGCCCACACGCTCACCGGTATGAGCAAGAAAATCCGCAGTGCGGTCATCTTTATTCAGATGATCCGGGCCCATGCGCACCATAGCACAGTCACTGGTACCACCACCGATATCCACAACCAGAACGGTTTTGTTCTCGTCGAGGCGACGCTCAAAGCTCAGGCCTGCCGCAATTGGCTCGTACTGAAATTCGACATCAGTAAAGCCACTGCGCTTTGCTGCTGCGGTCAGAATGGCCAGTGCCTGCTGGTTACTTTGGTCAGCATTCACGCCCTGAAAGTTCACAGGGCGGCCAATGACGGTACGGGTCAGTGATTCGCCCAGGTTAGCTTCAGCACGGCGCTTAATCGTCTGCATCATGGCGGTGACGATATCTTCGAAGAAACCAACAAACTCAGGGCGCAGACCACTGGCACCTAAAAAGGACTTCGGTGACTTAACGAAATAGCCTTCTTCCGGGTCCGCAAAGTACTGGCGGAATGCCTCATGGCCAACAAACATTACCGCGTCGTCGGCGTGCAGATCCAGTTCGTTACGGGCACGCAGGGCCATCTGCAGTTGCGGTTTACGCAGGGCAATAAAGTCGTCGCGACCGGAAGTAATACCGTGGCTGACCTGTTCGGTGATCAGTTCACGAGCCAGAGCGTAGAGTGCCGATGGCATAAAGGATTTATCGCCATCGACAGGCAATAGACGGATATCACCGTTATCAGCAACGCCGATAGCGCAGTTAGAAGTGCCGTAGTCGAAACCGCAGATCATTGGGCAACTCTCGTAAAAAGGCGGGAAGTTACCATACTCTCTGCGAGTCTCCTACCGGCCGGGCCCTACGCTCAGGAGGAGAACAGAGATTTGAAGTCGACCTCTTCACCAGAGTCCATCGAAGTGTTAATTGTCTGGTAAATCTTCTCCAGATGGTGATCCATCCAATGCTGGGCTTTGGCGATATCGCCACTTTCTATCAGTGCCAGCAGATCTTTGTGTTCACCACAATCGCAGCCAACACTGGCGCTGGTGCCGTACAGAGAAATAATTAAGGACGACAGCGAGGTCAGCTGGGCAACCTGTTCGCCCAGAATCAGATTGCCGGTCGCGACTGCCAGCTGTACGTGAAAGCGTGCAGACAACTGAACTTCTTCCTGAAACTTCCCAGCTTCGCGCGCAGCGATTTCCTGCTTCACCAGTGTGTGCAGTTCTTTGTAGGCGTCAGATTTAACGTTTTCGTACACCTTCGGGATTAAAGCGACTTCAATCAGCCGTCGTGCAGTAAACACATCCTCTGCTTCCTTACGGCTTGGCTGAGCGACTCGTGCACCACGATTGTGTTCCATCGAGATCAGCCGTTGCTGAGCGAGCTTCTGCAGTGCTTTGCGTATGGTCGTGCGGCTGACGTTAAAGGCCTCGCCAAGAGAATCTTCAGGCAGGCGGGTACCGGGGCGCAGGCGTCGGTCGATAATCGCCTGCAGCAGTTCGCGGAAAATCTTTTCGTCGCGAGTGGTCGACTTGCTTTCATCTGCACTGACGTAGACAGAAAGATTTGGTGACGGGGTCATGTATACCTCTTAATTGTATACAGTTTGTTGTCTGGTTTGTGCTCCATTATGACCCAGTATTGTCTTCCCTGCACTATTTGTTGGCAATCCTCACCAGTTCTGCTCTTCAGCGCAATACATGATCCAATGCAGCTATCGGTAACTTCTCCAGTAGTGGTGGGAGCTGAAGCATTATTTTCGCTAAAACCTTAACTCTGGCACGTATATCGCTATTTATCGTATACACGATTGTATCCAATCCTGATATTTTT
>JAYNJA010000365.1:0-2270 GCA_038109705.1 Thalassolituus sp.
CCCATAAACAGTCTGATAAGCAGAAGAATATTATCTTCAGTCGCGTAATTTAAATTCTTTTCTACCATCCCCATCAGGTGCGCTAACGCTGGCGCAGAAGCAGCAAAGAGTGCAAAACCGACCACGCTGAGAAGGAAATACCATTTCTGCGGCCAGACGTAAGAACTCAGGCGCTTGTATAAGCCACCTGCAGTCTTTTTACGGGACATATCAGTTGTTACCTGAAGGTTGACGGGTTGTGATACTGAGATTGACCAGCCCAAGCTGACCGGCAGCATCCATTGCCCTTACCACAGATTCATGAGTTGTTCTGGCATCAGCCGAAATCACGACCGGCGCTGTTTCACGACCATCCAGCGTTTTGGTGATAGCCCGCATCAAGGTTTCAGACTGGGTATTTACCAGCGGCTGTCCATTAATGCTGTAATCCCCCTCCGCAGTAATCAGAATCTCAATCGCCAACGGCGGCTGTTCTGACGCTTCGACGGTGGCTTCAGGCAGACTGATATTAAGATGATTTTCTTTGGTAAAGGTGGTCGACACCATAAAGAAAATCAGCAGCAGGAAGACAATATCAATCAGAGGCGTCAGGTTAACTGCCACCTCTTCTTTGCTCTGTCGACGAAAGTTCACTCAGCTTTCTCCGAGGAATCTGCAACTTCGCGCTCGCCATGCAGAACATCGACCAGCTTGATCGCTTCCTGCTCCATGAACACCACGATTTCATCAACGCGGCGTTGCAGAATGCGGTGACAGATCAACGCAGGAATCGCTACAACAAGACCTGCAGCGGTAGTTATCAGCGCTTCTGAAATACCGCCTGCCAACAGGTTTGCCTGGCCAGTACCCTGCGCCATGATTTCAGCAAATACTTTGATCATACCGATTACAGTACCGAGGAGGCCCATCAGCGGTGCAACTGCCGCGACAGTACCCAGTGCGTTCAGGTAGCGCTCCATCTCATGAATTTCATGGGAGGCGACTTCTTCAATGCTTTCTTTCATGATCTGGCGACCATGACGGGAGTTGATCAGGCCTGATGCCAGAACGTTACCCAGCGGGCTGGATTCGCGCAGCGTGCGGATTTTGCCAGCGTCCAGCTGTTTGTTCTTCATCCAGCCCCAGACCTGTGACAGCAGATCAGGGGGTGCAATTTTTGTTGCACGCAGAGTCCAGAAACGTTCTACGGTAATTGCGAGTGCCAAAATTGATGCGATGATAATCGGCACCATCATCCAACCACCACTCTGGATGATCTCAAGCATATCCAGCTTCTCCTGCCAGTTTTATTTTGGCGCTACTCTAGCACATGCCATGAGTCTGAAAAATCCCTGAGTTATGGCTGCCTCCAACGAGGTTGCCACTTTTCGCGTTCTCCAAGCACGCCACCATCTTTTTTCATGTGAATCATGCCGATTGTAGCGGTATTCACTGACGGAATATGGTGAAAAGCCAACCGGTCGAGCACATCGGCATGTGGGTGCCCGAAACGATTAGCAAATCCTGCACTGAACCAGACCATGTCTGGTCGCACAGTATTCAACCAGATATGCGACGTACTGGTACGGCTGCCGTGGTGCCCTGCAATAAGAATGTCACTCTGCAACTGCTCGCCGTACGTAACCGCCAGGTAGCGTTCGACCTCCTGATCGGCGTCACCGGGAACCAGAATACGGTGCCCGAACCAGCTAATCAGGGGAATGCAGCTGCTGTTGTTGTCTGAGTTGCGCAGTGCAGCGGGCACTTCGAAGAAAAGTACGGTGAAATCGTTACTGAACACCAGCTCGCCAGCGTCATGGCAGTCATCAAATGGCCGTTCGGTCAGAGCCTGCCCGGCCACCGTCAGCTCAGGGGCAAATGAATCTATCAGGCTTTGAACATCTCCTGCATGGTCATTATCTGAGTGAGATACAGACAACAGCTGCAAACGCCTTACCCCCTGCTTTCTTAACACGGGCACAGCAACTGCCGATGCGATAGAAAATGAGGGGGAAAACGCCGGCCCAGTATCAAACACTGCGGCATTCTTACCATCCGAGACCAGCAAGCTTTGACCCTGCCCGCTATCGAGAAGCCAGACACCCGCTTTGGGTGAGGGCTTCTGGAAAACCAGCGCAGGAATAAGCACGGCAACGCCGCACAATAACAAGCCCGTTCTCGCGCCCGACAACCACAACACAATGACGCCCAGAAGAATGAAAACAGATTCACCGTGTATTGTTATCTGGGGCAGTTGCATCTGATCAACCAGAACGACCAATGACCAGAAA
>JAYNJA010000366.1:0-1676 GCA_038109705.1 Thalassolituus sp.
ACGCCCTGATCGACGCCGACGCCGAAGCCGACATCGAATGGCTGCAGAACGTGATCACCGCGGTACGTAACATCCGCGCTGAAATGAACATCGGCCCAGCCAAAGAACTGGAACTGCTGTTCAAAAACGGTGGCGATGAAGACTTCCGCCGCGCCGAAGAAAACCAGGCCTTCCTGATGAAACTCGCCAAGCTCAACAAACTGACCTGGCTGAACGAAGGCGACGAAGAACCTATGTCCGTTACCCAACTGGTTGGCGACATGGAAGTACTCGTACCAATGGCTGGCTTCATCGACAAAGACGCAGAAGTAGCGCGTCTGGCCAAGTCGATTGAAAAACTCGGCAAAGAACTGGATCGCGTACAGAACAAACTGGGTAACCCAGGTTTTGTTGATAAAGCACCAGAAGCCGTAATCGAAAAAGAGAAAGAAAAAGCCGCCGGCTTTGAGCGTGACATCGCCAAACTCAACGACCAGATCGAAAAGATCAAAGCGTTGTAATCAGCGACATCCCTCGTAAAACAAAAACGCCAGCTCTGCAAAGACCTGGCGTTTTTTATGGCCCTATTTTGCGAACACCGCCCTCTCGGTTAAACTGATCAAAACACGCACACCGGCCGTATCTATGAACCGCGAACAGGCACTAGACATATTGTCCCGCTGCAAACCCGTCCTTCAGGAACGGTACGGCCTGACCACGCTCGCGCTTTTTGGCTCAACGGCACGTAACGATGCCCGCGAAGACAGCGACATCGACATCCTCGTCGGTTTCGATGGTAAAGCCACTTCCAAACAATTCTTCGGCGTGCAGTTCTACCTCGAAGAAGCCCTGGGTAGCCCCGTAGACCTGGTCACAGAGAAAGCAGTCCGTGAAGAGCTGAAGCCATACATCACACAGGACCGCGTTGATGTCTTTGGTTATTCCAATGAGAGAGGGAAAGTAAATGGCTAAAACTCTCGAAGACATCATCAAAACCGAAAAGCCGGAAATCGTTGCCGAAGCCAAGCGATTAGCAGACGAAATACTCAAACAGATCCACGATATGGATGACGATTCGGCAAAAATCGATTCAGATCAGCAAAGGTAATCTTGTGTAGGAGCCGTTCAGCGCATTTTGCTAACGGCGATATCCCTGAAGCTACCCTCACAACAACCGATAATAATCATCCAGCCCCTGCAAAATCAGCGACCGTGATCTCGGCCTGAACTGCTCACCCGCCAGCGTCACCTTCTGCATCCGATCAATCCGGAACACCCTCGGCGCGTCACGCAAATGATCCCAGCCCAGCAGATACCAGACTGGCCAGTTAAAGAACAAATACTGAGGTTCGATGCGACGCTGAGTCGCCTCGCCAGTGCCTGCAATGTACTCAATATCCAGCATCTCAAGCTCAAAGAACCCGGTCGTTACCTGCCTGGTAATCGCTGCGCTGGGCTGGCTGTAGGTCTGCGTGACCTGCCCTGAGGCCGGATCACCCACCAGAATACGTTTACGCAACTGATTGACCACCTGACGCTGATGTTCAGGTAAACCCAATGTCATCTTCTGCCGCACACTGCGCACAGGTTCTGCCAATAATGGGCTTTGCAGCGTTTCAGTGATCGCCAGCGACACCAGCCGCAATCTAACCGGACAGGACAAGGCGCCATTACTGACCCAGCGCGTTGGTCGAGGC
>JAYNJA010000366.1:1686-2262 GCA_038109705.1 Thalassolituus sp.
CCAGCATACTAATCACCTCTTCGTGATTCAGACGCAACTTATCGACACCCCAGCGACGACTCAGGCTGACTCCACCGCCAGGACCGCGCTCGGCTTCAATCGGAACCCCCTGCTCACGCAGTTCATTGATATCACGCAGCAGCGTCCGGTCACTCACCTCAAGCTGATCCGCAAGGAGCTTCATCGTCCAGACCTCATCCTGCCGTAATAACCCGACAAGACGATCCAGACGGTTCTGCTTATTCAGTAAGCTACCTTTTGCCACGCGTATCGCTCTCCTGAAACAACCTCGTTAGTTCGATGTTCACAGCCTAACAGAATAACCGACATTTAGTGTCAGTTATAAGATTACTCTGAATCTGTGCCAAGACAAAGGCGCATACATAACTCGGGAACAACCCCAGACAATTGACTCGAATTGAATTGAATAGAACAGACCGGAGATACGGATATGCACACAACTCTTCATGCCACTGCTGCCAACCTGAACAACAGCTTCGAAATCATCGCCCTGCAATTCCGCAAAGACGTCGACTTCGCCGCTCAGGAAACCGCCATGGCCAACCTAAACGCCGT
>JAYNJA010000367.1:0-2246 GCA_038109705.1 Thalassolituus sp.
AAGTGATCCGGTGTTTTCCAGTTAAAGGCGGTGCCGTGGACCAGCAGGATTTTCTGCTGTTCAAGCAGGTCCAGTACCATGCGTTCGTCGTTGCGGATGTTGAACTTCTTCACATCGATTTTCGGGAAGCAATAGAGCGCGCCTTTCGGTTTAACGCAGCTTATGCCCGGAATTTCGTTGAGCATTTCGTAGGCAATATCACGCTGTTGCACGATACGGCCGTCGCCATTCACGAGATCAAAAATACTTTGGTAACCACCGAGTGCCGTTTGGATCGCATGCATCGATGGTACGTTTGCGCACAGGCGCATGGTTGCCAGCATCTCAAGGCCCTGAATGTAGTCACGAGCTTTGTGCTTGGCACCGCTGATGATCATCCAGCCTGAGCGGAAGCCAGCAAGGCGGTAGTTCTTGGACAGACCATTAAAGGTGATGAACAGAACATCATCGGCAAGCGAGGCCGTCGAGGTGTGGGTGACACCGTCAAACAGAATTTTGTCGTAGATTTCATCTGAGAAGACGATCAGGTTGTGCTCGCGGGCGATCTGAATCATCTGCTCGAGAACTTCATCCGGGTAAACTGCGCCGGTTGGGTTGTTCGGGTTGATGATGACCATTGCACGGGTTTTATCCGAAATTTTATTGCGGATATCGTCCATGTCTGGGTACCAGTCAGACTGTTCGTCGCAGACGTAGTGCACGGCTTTACCGCCGCCAAGGCTCACTGCGCCGGTCCAGAGTGGGTAGTCTGGGGCAGGGACCAGAACTTCGTCGCCGTTGTTCAGCAGACCCTGCATACACATGACGATCAGCTCACTGACACCATTGCCAATAATAATGTCTTCAATACCGACATTCGGAATGTTTTTCTGCTGGGTGTACTGCATAATCGCTTTGCGCGCAGAAAACAGGCCTTTGGAGTCACAGTAACCTTCGGAGTCCGGCAGGTTGTAGATAACGTCCTGAATGATTTCTTCAGGAGCATCCAGACCGAATGGCTTAGGGTTGCCGATGTTCAGTTTCAGAATGCGGTGACCTTCTTCTTCCATTCGCTTGGCGGCATCCAGAACTGGTCCACGAATGTCGTAAAATACGTTCGCCAGTTTATTGGATTTGAGAATTTCCATGGAACTTTGCCCGCCTGTGCCAAAACTAAAAATGAAAGGGGTCAATCATACTCTGACCTCATTAAGTCTGAAAGTGGTCCCAAGCATGAAAAAGATAATAAAATCAGACGACGAGTGGCGTCGCGAGCTATCTCCTGAATCCTATCGTGTTACCCGTGAAGCGGGGACCGAGCGTCCGTTTACCGGTCAGTACTACGATTTCAATGAAGAGGGGACTTACACCTGTGTTTGCTGTGGTGAGCCTCTGTTTATTTCAACCGATAAGTTCGACGCCGGTTGCGGCTGGCCAAGCTTCTCGGCTCCGTTGAAAAGCGACAATATCGAAGAGCGCACCGATACCAGCCATTTTATGGTGCGGACGGAAGTTGTCTGCCGCAACTGTGATGCTCACCTTGGGCATGTATTCACTGATGGCCCTGCACCGACAGGTCTGCGGTACTGCATCAATTCTGTTTCTCTGAACTTCGAGCCGAAAGGCGATTAATACCCAGAAAAGCCCCTTGCGGGGCGGTTCTTTGTTATTTATATTGTGTGCAATATTATTTTGGAAAATTAAAGAAGAGGGCGCGATGACTATTCTGTCTTACACCATGCCGCTGCTTAGCGGACAAGATCAGGACCTGAGTGAATACGAAGGCAAGGTAGTGCTGATGGTGAACACCGCCAGCAAATGCGGTTTCACTTACCAGTACGAAGGGCTTGAAGCTCTGTATAACAAGTACAAGGATCGTGGTCTGGTGATTCTCGGTTTCCCGTGTAATCAGTTTGGCAAGCAGGAGCCGGGCAGCGACTCTGATATCGGTGCCTTCTGCCAGAAGAACTACGGCGTATCTTTCCCGATGTTTTCAAAGATCGATGTGAACGGCCCGTCTGCAGCTCCGCTGTACGATGCGCTTAAGTCTGAAGCGCCGGGACTGATGGGAACCAAGGCCATTAAATGGAACTTCACTAAGTTCCTGATTGGTCGCGATGGCAAGGTGATCGATCGATATGCTCCAACCTCTAAGCCTGAAGCTCTGGCTGCTGATATCGAGGCTGCACTCGGTTGAGTAAGTCTGAGCAAAGCTTGCTGTCGCTGGAGACTGCGCCGCAACTGCACCTGAATAATCAGGTGTGTTT
>JAYNJA010000368.1:0-598 GCA_038109705.1 Thalassolituus sp.
TATCGGTGAGGCTGCCGTCGCTCACGACAATGGTCACCGAGCCGGTGCCTGTATAATTAGTGTCTGGTGCGAGCGTCAGCGTAGAGCCAGATACTGACGCATTGAGTTGCGCCGTAGAGCCAGAGACACTGAAAGACAGGGTGTCTCCATCTATATCCGTTGCCGATAGGGCGACGTTGAGGGTGGTGTCCTCGTTCATGCTCTGGTTGCCAATTGCCGATAGTACCGGTGCGTCGTTCTGATTAACGACGTTCACCGTAAATGTGTCTGTGTCATTGAGGGTGCCATCGCTGACTCTGACGGTAACGGAACCAGAGCCGGTAAAGTTGGCCACCGGGTTCAGAGTCAGGGTTGAGCCGCTGACAGACGCACCCAGAGACGCCGTTGCGCTTGTAATGCTGTAGGTGAGAGCGTCGCCATCGACATCTGTTGCGCTCAGGCTAACTGTCTCGCTGCTGTCTTCGTTAACGTTTTGTGTTCCCGTGGCGGAGAAAACAGGCGCATCGTTCACCGGAGTGACGGTGACTGTGATGGTCTCAGAATCTGTGTCTGTACCGTCCGAAACCTGAACCGTCAGTGTTCCGCCACCGTTAAAATC
>JAYNJA010000368.1:608-2240 GCA_038109705.1 Thalassolituus sp.
AACTGTTCTGCAAGCCCTGCTGTATTCAGGAATTCAGTGTACTGTGGTTCCATCAGTTCGTTCGGGGACATGGCAGTATCGAAATGGGATACCGACGAGCCGCTTTCGTAAGATGACGGTGCGTACATCTGGATCTGGCCTGCATTCGTACCGGCTGAATAGCCGCCTGACTGAGCATTGGCCTCGGTGCCGTTCCACACCAGCTGATTGCCGCTGCGCATAACGTTGTATCGAGTGGAAGGAGCCTGGTTAGTGAGTAATTGGCCAGATGCAGCGTCTTTCAGTTTGCGGGTATATGGATCGAAGCCTTCTTCAAAACCGTATGCGGTATTCCAACCCGCGCCACTTTCTCCCGTGTATTGCAGGTAACTTAAAAATCCCATCCCGTGCATTATTTCGTGCAGTACCACGGACAATAATGAATTATCGGAACCAGTGGGGGCGTCGAAGCCGTAGTACCAATTCGTTCCTATGAGGCAGCTATCGTTGTTGTCGATGGACGAATTGAACTGAGCGTTAATCTCGACCTGGCCGGTATCAGCATCGTAACCAACTAACTGATTATGTAGAGCATGTGGCGTGATGCTGTGAGTGCCGTAATCAAACTCGACAGCAGCTGGGCCTGCCTGACCAAGAGTCGCGTAGTAAGTGGAACAGGTCAGCGGATCAAATGAAGAGCCGACTTTTACTATCGTGTCGATCTGAAAGGTATCGTTGAGAATCTCTGCGGCTTTGTTGAATACGTTCAGACGCTGATCGCCCAGTGTCATCCCAGGGTTTCCACCGACCGAAAGTACCGGTGTGGGGTCGTTGAAGCCTTCGCCAGCGCTGTCGTTGTTGACGATGACGATCGTTGCATTTGCCATCTGCGAGAGGGCGGCAGCTAACAGGCCTGCGAGTATGTGTTGTTTCATGACGACGCCCTTAGAACACGACTTCCGGAATTGTGTCATTTCAGAGTAGCGCGATCAGAAGTGCACACCAGTGCATTTGAGTAACTTGGTGTAATGCTTATGGGTGAGTTTGTGTAATCGATCTGACTTAGTCTATCGCCACACCTGGAATCGCCTGATGAGGACAGACCAGGTGGTAAAAACTAAAATAAACCACCAGGTCATACTTCCATATCCCGACTGCGGCTGCGTATTCCGTTGTGCGGGGTTACTTGTATTGAGGCCCGTCGTTTGTTGTTTGGACGTCACTTCGACTCCCGACAGAATCATAGCGGTATCCGGGCCGCCATTTAGCTGTAATGGATCGTTATGGGGAGTCAGATAAATATCCTGATGATCCTCCTTTGCGCTGATGTCGAGGTTGATCGTTTTAGTCTTATGGCCGCTGTGAAGGACGGTCAGTACTTTGGGTTTCGCATCGGGGGAAATCATGCGTTTCCAGGCGAAGTGAAAATGATTACTTACAAATTTGTCCGGTTGTATTCGCACGATCGTAGAGTCTGACAATGTGATACTGATGGTTGGCTGTTCATTACCGAAGTCTCCCCCGTCGGATGTAATTGCTCCGGTCAGTGAGTATGGCGTCGGGTTATTCGCCAGAGTGATATTCAGCTCATTCTGATTGTGTTGAATCAGCGCCTGGTTAACGTGATAACCGACAGCGCTTGAGGTTTTTTTG
>JAYNJA010000369.1:0-2238 GCA_038109705.1 Thalassolituus sp.
ACATGGATGTATCTACGGCGCCCCCGAGAACCAATACCGGGCAATCACCTGTTACTCCCTTTCATGAGTAAATGCTCACGCAACCGAGGTCAGCCCCGGACGAGCACCTTTGCCGTTTTTACGGGCACTCGCAGCGACCTCAGACAGGAACTCTTTGCCCCAGTAGCCGATGTCGTAATAGCTCACTACATCATAAGCTTCGGCCATACGGGCTGCCGCGTCATCAGGGTGCATCGACAGAGCGAAGTAACAGGTTTCGGCCATTTCAGCAGGATCATGCGGATTACACAGCACCGCACCTTTTACTTCGGCAGCCGCACCAGCAAATTCAGACAGTACTAATACACCTTTACCTGAAATTCGACCCTGAGTCGCAACGTACTCTTTCGCAACCAGATTCAAACCATCCCGTAACGGCGTAATCCACATCACGTCGGCCATGGCGTAATAAGCGACCAGTTCTTCAAACGGTACCGCACGGAAGAAGAACTGCACCGGAGTCCAGCCAACCTGTGCATACTTACCGTTAATACGGCCCACCGCCTGCTCAATTTCACTCTGCAGTTCGTTGTAAACCGTCATCTCTTTTGCAGCCGGAACACAGACTGTCACAAGAGTAACTTTGCCGTGGAGTTCAGGATGATCTTCCAGTAAACGCTCGAAGGCTTCCAGTTTGGCAGGAATACCTTTGGTGTAGTCAAGGCGTTCAACCGACAGAACGAGTTTTACACCCTGCAATTCATCACGTAAGTCTTCCATGCGCTGCTGAATTTCAGGCTTTTCAAGCGCTGCATCAACGCGAATGAGATCAAGCCCTACCGGGTGAGCGCCCAAGGAAATAATGCGGTCATTTACTTTAATTTCAGTGGTCATTTCATCCAGACCCACAGCACAACCGTAAGTCAGGAAGCGCGGAGCACAGCCTGCGCGCTCAACCACATCAAACGGCATGACGCCTTTCGCAACATCGATAAAGTTTTCAGACTGACGTGGAATATGGAAGCCGATGTAATCGCACTGCAACAGACTACCGACAATTTCTTTTCTCCATGGCAGCACATTAAATACATCTGCTGATGGGAAGTAGGTGTGATGGAAGAATGCAATATTCAGATCTGGACGCATTTCGCGCAGGTAAGCAGGCACCATCCACAAATTGTAGTCGTGCAGCCATACCGTAGCCCCTTCTGCTGCTTCACGGGCTGTCTGATCAGCAAACTTACGGTTCACGTCACAGAATACCTGCCAGTGTTCATCATTAAAGCTGGCTCGCTCCCAGAAGGTATGCAGTGTTGGCCAGAAAGCTTCTTTCGAAAAACGCTTGTAGAAGATATCTACTTCTTCTTTGCTCAGAGCCACTCGTGCAGCAATCAGGTTCGGGTACTGGTCTTTATCGACATCCGTGTGAGTCTCGAACTCTTTCAGGCTATCGTCTTTTATCGACCAGGCAACCCAGGCACCTTTTTTGCCATCTTTAAAAAAGCTCGCAAGTGTTGGGATAATCCCGTTAGGTGACCGGTGATTACGACGTTTCATTACGCCGTCTTCGATATATTCTTCATAAGGCAGGCGGTGATAAACGATCACCAGATCTGAGATGCCCGGTTCAATCTCGTCCCGTGCTTCTGCGCCAATACCTGCCTTACCCAGAAAACCAAAATGACTGATCGCCTCCAGAATACCGCCTGCGCCAGCGGTCTGAGCGTGATAAACACGGGCTTTTCCCTCTGTGGCTTTTAGCAAACCCGCTTCGCTTTCACCAACGCACACACCGATAAAATCATGCTCATACATCGACAGGTCATTCAGAGTATCGCCAGCGACCATCACATCCGCTTTGTTGATATTCAGATGTTCGATTAAGGCCGTAAGGGTCGATCCTTTGTTCACATTTTTAGGCAGAAAATCGAAATACAGACCCGCGGAATATAGAACGTCGCAATTCAGTTTCTCGCCAATTTCCTTCAACTCTGCCATATTTTTATTTACCACATCCGGCGCGACAAAATATGAACAACGGCGCTCCTGTGGAACGTCCTGACGGACCATGCCTTCAATATGGTCGACTTCTGCCTGAATGGTGTACTCACCAGGCCATTTGTCATCGATTCGTCCCTGCACCTCAACAACAGGTTGTAGAGTGTGGCCATCGACAACGGTGCAGCCAACGTCACAGATAATGTAATCAGGCTGCGGAATCATTGGATCAGCAAGAAGTGGCATGACCGACTCAAGGCC
>JAYNJA010000370.1:0-2236 GCA_038109705.1 Thalassolituus sp.
TTGCGCCGGCGCTGGTGCTCGAATGGTTAGCCGCCCGCAACAAAGCAACGTTAAGCGGCTTAATGTATCTGGGTGTCGGAGCCGGTCTCCTGCTGAGCAACCAAATTGTCGAAAGCACAGCCATCTGGCTGCAAGGCAATGACCGTTGGATTCCGGCAGCAATGGTGAGCATACCGCTGGCGCTCTGGTCAGGCATTTACCTGTTCCGCTTAAGCTCCGGCGATGCACCTGTAAGCCGGGATGATCACTCTGCGTTATGGGATAAGCAAAGCACACCACTGTTTCTGTCTTATTTCGGCGCGGGCCTTGGGTATATTCTGCCCATGACCTTTCTGCCTGCTGTCGCGCAGGAATGGAACATCAGCGTCAGCCCAAGTCCCTGGCTGATCGCCGCCCTGGCATCGGTACCTGCGATATTTATCTGGAACTCACTCGGAAATCGCATGGGCGACCGCAACGCCCTGATCCTGAACTACGCGGTGCAGGCGGCATCTATCGCAGCGATTCTGTTGCTGCCCGAGACCGAAGAAGGCCTCTGGCTGTGCGCAGCATTAATGGGCGGAAGTTTCTTAGGGGCGGTATTTCTTACACAACGACTGGCGCGCGCTATCCATCCGCATCAGGGGCCACGCCTCAGCGCTGCTCTGATCGCCCTTTATGGCGTTGCACAATTGCTCGGCCCGATTGTCGCCGAAGCAGGTATTCATATGGGCGCGACGCTGGCGTCGACCTTTATCTGGGGATTGGGCGCCTGCCTGTGGGCGCTCATCTTAATGGTGCGGGTGCCTGCTCAACCTGAGTAAGGTCGTACATCTACCCGCATAGTGAAGATCAGTGCTGGCTGTATCGAAGGCTGGCCCCGATGAGCGCCTCAGGCGCTCATCTTGCCTGCCAGATTACGTTTCTTCAGGTGAATCAGAATCTGGCTGATTGCCGCCGGAGTAATGCCTGAAATACGGGATGCGACTCCTAACGTTTCAGGCTGCACCGTGCGCAACTTCTGCTTCACTTCATTCGACAGGCCGCCGATGGCGTCGTAGTCGAGATCAGTTGGCAACAGGGTGTTTTCGTAGCGTCGCAGCTGTTCGATTTCATCCAGCTGACGAGCGATATACCCATCGTACTTAGCCTGAATTTCTACCTGTTCGGCGACCTGTGCATCCGCTACTGGCTCGCCTTTCAGGCCCGCTACATCGGCGTACACCAGACCCGGGCGCTTGAGCAGGTCATGCAGGCTGTATTCACGCTGGAATTCGCTTTCGCCTTTGGCTTCGAGTTCTGCTGCTTCGGCAGTCTTAGGCTGAATCCATGTGCTTTTTAAGCGCTCAGCTTCTACCTCGATAGCTTCTCGCTTGGCAGTAAATGCCGCCCAACGTTCATCGTCGACAAGACCCAGGTTACGGCCAATTTCGGTCAAGCGCAGGTCTGCGTTGTCTTCGCGCAGTACCAGACGGTATTCCGCTCGTGAAGTGAACATACGGTACGGTTCTTTGGTACCCATGGTAATCAGATCATCTACTAAGACACCGATGTACGACTGATCACGGCGTGGAACCCAGGCGTCTTTTTCAAGCGCACGCAAAGCTGCGTTGGCACCAGCCAGCAGGCCTTGTGCACCGGCTTCTTCGTAGCCAGTCGTGCCGTTGATCTGGCCGGCAAAATAGAGGTTATTCACAAACTTGGTTTCAAGGCTGTGCTTCAGATCCTGGGGGTCGAAGTAATCGTATTCGATGGCGTAGCCCGGACGGGTTATGTGCGCATTTTCGAAACCCGGAATACTGTGGATAAGGTCCAGCTGAACATCAAACGGCAGCGACGTAGAAATACCATTCGGGTACAGCTCATTGCTGTTCAGGCCCTCAGGCTCAACAAATACCTGATGGCTGGTCTTGTCGGCAAAGCGGGTCACCTTGTCTTCTATCGATGGGCAGTAACGCGGGCCAACACCTTCGATCACACCGGCAAACATCGGTGAACGATCCAGATTCGCACGGATAATGTCGTGGGTGCGCTCGTTAGTATGAGCGATATAGCAACTCACCTGTTCAGGGTGATCACTGACGCTTCCCATAAAAGACATCACTGGCAGTGGCGTATCGCCCGGCTGCTCCTGCATTACCGAGAAGTCCACAGAGCGACGATCAATACGTGCAGGTGTACCGGTTTTCAGACGACCAACGTTAAACGGCATTTCACGCAGACGCTTAGACAGTGCAATCGACGGCGGATCACCCGC
>JAYNJA010000371.1:0-2232 GCA_038109705.1 Thalassolituus sp.
CCAATGCCAGAGCCAACATGGCTCCCAACATAGCAATCTGGCCATTGTACGCCATACCGATACCGGCGTGATAAACCGCGCTGGCTGCAAAAATCAGAACAGGAATATACAAAGGCAGAATCAAAAGAGTCAGCAACAAACCGCCACTGCGCAGGCTCGCTGTTAACGCGGCTCCGACGGCACCGAGCAGACTCAATACCGGCGTACCAACCGCCAGACTGACAATCAATGCCCAGTAGGCGTCGTCCGGCAGATGAAGCATCAGGCCGAGTAGCGGCGACATCAGAGTCAGTGGCAGGCCACTGATACACCAATGCACCAGTGCTTTGCCCAAAGACAGGGCATACAGCGACTCACCGGACGCCAGCCATTGCTCCAGCGAACCATCTTCGACATCGGCACGAAATAGCGAATCGAGTGACAGAAGCGTCGACAAGAGTGCCGCCACCCAGATCACACCACCCGCAATCTTAGAGAGAAACTTAGGGTCAGGATCGACCGCCAGCGGAAACAACGCAGCGACCATCAGAAAAAACATCAGCGGGTTAGCCCACTCCCCCGGATTACGGGCGGCAAGCAAGAGATCACGTTTAACTGTCGCGGTGACCAGACTCATTCGTGGTCCTCCGCGCACTCATGCTTTACAGCCGAATGACTACCAAGCTCAAGACGGCGCAAACCTGCAATACCTTCAAGAGCATGGTGGCTGGTAATAATTACTGCACCGCCCCGGGCGACCTGGCGCTGCAGCTGAGCCTCAAGCCAGGCCACGCCGTCTTTATCCAGTGCGGTAAAAGGCTCATCGAGAATCCACAGCGGCGCAGGGCTGATAACCAGACGCGCCAGTGCCACCCGGCGCTGCTGTCCTGCGGACAACTGCTGGCATGGCGTTTCTTCATAGCCACCGAGCTCAACCTGCTCAAGTGCCAGCCAGAGGTCGTCTTCACTGACGCCGTCCTGTGCGGTTAACCAGCGCATGTTTTCTATTGGAGTGAGGGCTTTTTTGACTGCCGACAAATGCCCCATGTACAGGCGCTGTCGGGCATATGTGGCGTAGGTGTCGTTCAATGCATCACCACACCAGAATACATCGCCTTCATAGTCGTGATTGAGGCCAGCCAGTAAACGTAATAAGGTGGTTTTACCAGCGCCATTCGGGCCAGCCAGCTGAAGTAGCTCGCCTTGAGAAACAGAAAGATCGAGGTCGGAAAACAGGACGCGGTCATCGCGTTCGCAATAGAGCGAGCGAGCCTGCAAATCTACCTGAAACGCGCCTTTAGCTGGCGTCATCCGCACCTCTTCACCTGAATACAAACCTGATAAGCGGCGCGCATTATAACCAAAAAGCAACAGACAAATCTGAGCCAGCGCAATAAAGATTTGTCAATCGACGCCGATAGTTACTATGACCCCGGATAAGGCTTCTATTAGCTGTGAACACACCTGACCTGCGAATTCTGACCTCTACGACTCTGCGCTCCGCTGCGGCCAGCAGTACTGAGTCTGTTTCAGCTCGCCAGACGAATACAGAAAGCAGCCGTTTCACGGTCACCGTGACTCAAAGCCAGGAAAGCAGCCAGGCGAAACAGGACAGCAAAGGCTGGGTGATCACCGCGGAATCGCGCACTGCAAATTCCCAAGCGAACACCCAGACCAATGCCCAAACCAATGCCCAAACCAATACTCAAACCAAAGCCCAGACGATCCAACTGACCAGCTCACAGCCCTTCCCTCCCGGCACTCAACTGACGCTGGAATCGCCCAAACCAGAACCCGGACAACCTCCTCAGATAACTCTGGTGCAGATTCAGCTTCCCGGACAACCTGCTACGGCGCTGAGCAATAAAGCCTCAGCGCAACTGAGCACGCTAGCAGCGGCACTACAAAGCGCAGCCGCCAAATTAGAAGCAAGCGCAAACCAGATACAGCCTGCTGCTCTGCCCACAGCGATAAAATCATTACTGGCCAGTCGCATCAGCTGGCAAACAGCAGCACCGACATTAGCCAATCCAGTATCAGCCAATCCAACATCGACGAATGCTCCTCAGTCTACGCAGAACACATTGGGCTCCAATCTGTATATGCAAAATATGCCTGCTGGGAACAATAGAGCCGCAACGGTAAGCAATGTAGCTTCAGGGCAAAACACCGCACTATCGTCCGCTCTATCGACCGCCCAGCTCAATGCACTCACTGCACAGCTGTTAAACCGCCTGATGCCCGGTACCGAAG
>JAYNJA010000372.1:0-2220 GCA_038109705.1 Thalassolituus sp.
GAATGCTGGTTCTACTTCTGTGGCTCGCGTCACTGCAGGTCTTCCTGCATGGCTCCGCACCAACGTCGTAGCTAACGGCGCAACTGCGCCAACTGTTTCTGGTTCTAGCGGAAACGGTTATCCTAACGCTGCATGGACAAACCTTGATCCAACAAATGCTGCGCAGGATCTCACAGAAACCATGCTCAAAACCGCGATCAAGGAAGCTTGGTCAGAAGGTTCTGAGGTTTCTGTATTCATGGTCGGGCCACACAACAAGACCGTGGCTTCGGGCTTTGCTGGCCTCGCCGAGCAGCGCGTAACCTACAACCAGGTTAAGCCTCTCAAAATCATCGCAGCTGCTGATGTATATCTCAGCGACTTTGGCGAGGTGGCCATCGTGGCAAACAGGTTCCAGCCTGAAAACTTTGCTTTCGTACTTGATCCAGAGTACGCCTCTGTCTCTTACCTGCGTCCATTCCAGACGCTCGACATTGGCAAAACTGGCGACAGCACGAAGAAAGAGCTGGTCGTTGAGTATGGCCTCCGCGTGAAAACCGAAAAGGCTCATGCGGTCATTGCCAACCTGACTGTTGCATAAGTTAGGTTATCGGTGGGGGCGGCTTCGGTCGCCCTCACTACTTAGGAGAGAGATATGGCAGAAGAATACGCTCCAGGGGTTTTTAATCTGGATTATGACGCAGCAGACAAGACGCTGCAGCGTATGCACATCACCACTGACAATAAAATTGTCTTAGAGACAAAGACCGACATCACAGAACTTGCAAAAGAAAATGAGCAGATCCGCAATGATGTTTCTCGCACTGGTCGGAATAACGACATGGTGCGCGTTGCAAGGCTTCCGATGAGCGTCTATCTAGATCTTTCCAATCGTGGTATTCTACGCGATAAGAACGCAATGAAGCGGTGGCTGGCCTCTGATGAAGCTTTGCCGTTTCGCACCCACTGGATGAAAGGCTAGGGCATGGCCACCATCACTGATTATGCTTCGCTGCAGGCACAGATTGCAGACTATTTGAACAGAGCCGATCTGACTTCTCAGATCCCTATGTTCATTCAGTTTGTTGAGGGTGACCTGAATAACCAGCTGCGAGTGCGTGAACAGGTGGTACGTGCAGAGGCAACAAGCTCTGCGGAGTTTGTGCAGCTTCCCTCAGATTGGCTTGAAGCTATTAGCCTTAAAATGGTCTCAGGTGTTAGCCCATTGCGTTACGTTACGCTTGATCAGGCTAACTTGATCAAGAAAGAGCAACTCTATACCCAGGTGACGTATTACTCGATCATGGATGACGCCATTGAGCTGGTTCCTGCACCTGGCGATGACGTAGAGATTGAGATGGTCTACTACAAAAAGATCCCAGCTCTCTCTGACAGCGTCACGACGAACTGGTTACTGCAAAAAGCGCCCGATGCGTATTTGTATGGGGCTCTAACACACGCTGCTCCGTTCCTCATGGACGACCAGCGGATACCAGTATTTGCTCAGTTTTACGGAACGCGAGTAGCAGCAATGCAAGCTGAAAGCGACACAGCTGCGCACAGCGGCGGTCCCCTTATCACTCGCACCAGGCAGACTTATTAGGAGGCGTTAATGGCTGGCTTTACCGACTACACTGAAGACCTTGTTCTTGATTGGCTGCTGACATCAGGCACGGCTACCCGTCCGACTGCTTGGTATGTGGCGCTTTACACTGTTGCTCCGACCGATACCGGCGGCGGCACAGAGGTTAGTGGAACCAGCTATGCCAGGACTGCAGTTACTTTCTCGGTTTCTGGCACGTCTCCAGCGACAGCGGCTAACTCTGCAGCAGTAGAGTTCCCAGAGGCCGGTGGCTCCTGGGGAACGGTCGTTGCAGCTGGTATCTTTGATGCTTCTACTGCTGGCAACCTTTTAGCTTATGCAAACCTGACAGCAAGCAAGGCAGTCGACACAGGCGACGTGCTGCGGTTTAACACCTCGGCACTTACTGTAACGCTCGACTAAGATGGCGCTGGGCCGCGCTTATGGCGTCTATGACTATGGTGAAGGTGTCTATGGTGAAGACTTCATCATTGACGCAGTTGTCGCTATTGCGGCCACGTCAGGCGCTACAGCAACGCCCACGCACGTTGAGGCAGTATCAACAGAAATAGCTGCCTCTTCTGGGGCCACAGCCACCCCGACCCACGTTGAAGCAATAGAGGCAGAGGTTATCACTGCCTCGACCACTGCGGCGGCGG
>JAYNJA010000373.1:0-2195 GCA_038109705.1 Thalassolituus sp.
CGAAGAACTCGTTCAGGTATACCATGCCATCAATGTTTGGGGCGTCGGCAACCGTACGACCAATAGCACCTTCTTCATCGACTTCATCGATCAGTACAGTCATGCGTGTACCGATACGTCGGGCCAGCTTACGAGTACTGATTTCCTGAGCTTTCTGCATAAAGCGGTCGTGGCGCTCCTGCTGAATTTCTTCAGGTACATGATCTGGCAGGTCGTTGGCTTTTGCACCTTCAACAGGGCTGTATTTAAAGCACCCGGGAAGCCAACCACGAAGGTTGAGCGCAGTACCAGTTCAGGGCAGATCTCACGCCACTTTTTGATACGATCAAGCGTATTTTCTGCGTGCGCAGGGCGCTTCATCAACTTCAGGATACGCGGGCTGGCGTGCTGGAATGGAATATCCAGGTACGGCAGAATTTTTCCATCGGCCATTAATGGAATAACGTCGTCGACGTGTGGGTATGGGTAGACGTAGTGAAGACGCACCCAGACGCCCATCTTGCCCAGCTCTTCACACAGGTCGAGCATCTTGGCTTTTACCGGTTTGCCGTCCCAGAATCCGGTGCGGTATTTGAGGTCAACACCATAGGCCGAGGTGTCCTGCGAGATCACAAGGAGTTCTTTTGTGCCTGCATTCACCAGACGCTTGGCTTCTTCCAGAACATCGCCAATCGGGCGACTGACGTGTTTGCCGCGCATATCCGGGATGATGCAGAAGGTGCAGCTGTGGTTACAGCCTTCGGATATTTTCAGGTACGAGTAATGGCGAGGGGTCAGCTTTACGCCCTGTGGGGGTACCAGGTCTGTGAACGGGTTGTGTTCCGTTTTCTTCGGTGACCATTCGTGTACCGCAGTCATAACTTCTTCGTAGGCCTGTGGGCCTGTTACCGCGAGAACGCCTGGGTTTTTGCTCTTGATCAGTTCAGCATCTGCGCCTTTACCCATACAGCCAGTGACGATAACTTTGCCGTTTTCGTTCATGGCTTCGTTGATGGCGTCGAGGGATTCCTGTTTGGCGTCGTCGATAAAGCCACAGGTGTTTACGACAACGACGTCAGCATCGCCATAGCTGTTAACTACGTCGTAACCATCAAGTCGGAGTTGCGTAAGAATACGCTCTGAATCCACAAGCGCTTTCGGACAGCCGAGGCTGACAAAGCCTACTTTTCCACTATTACTGCCACTGCCGCCGTCAGTTCCGTTGCTGATAGAACCCTCTGGGACAGTGCTGCCTTCGCTAAGTGGAATGCGGGAATCCTGATCTGACATAGTCTGACGACCTCATGGCTGCGTGCGCTGAAAAAGGTCGCAGATTGTACCTGTAACTCAGGCGTTCGTCAGCCCGCTACAGTGTGATCTTTAGCCAGCTACGCGGCTGGAGATGTTTTCTGCATCGGCGAGTACCGAGCAGTTTCGTCCGTTAGCTTTCGCTTGATACAAGGCTGTGTCGGCGCGCTTAAGTACATCGCTGAAGCTTTGATCGGTATCGTGCAGCTCTGCGACGCCGATACTCACCGTAACGCGGATATCTGACGGCATGAGTTCACTGATCTGGTGGCGCATAACTTCGGCTTTGTAGTGGGCCTGATTGAGTGAGCAGGGCTCCATCAGTATTAAGAACTCTTCGCCACCAAAGCGGGTTACTGTGTCTTCTGTGCGGCACTGCTCATTAAGAAATGCGCCGACTTGTTCGAGAATCTGGTCGCCAACGATGTGTCCGTGTGTGTCGTTGATGGACTTGAAGTGGTCGAGGTCAATAATCAGTGTGCTCAACGGCGTATTGTGACGGCGGGCACGGGAGATTTTCTGATCGACAATATCCAGCATGTAGTGACGGTTGTATAAGCCAGTCAGCTGATCATGCATTGCCATTTTCAGCAGGCGATCCTGTTGGCGCTTAAGGGTCACGTGAGTATCCACGCGAGCAGACAGAATCACCGGGCGAATCGGTTTGGTAATGTAGTCAACGGCACCGATGCGCAGGCCCATTTCTTCATCTTCGATGTTGTCGCGGCCCGTCACGAAGATCACCGGTATGTCGCGGGTCTCGTTCATGTCTTTCAGCTCGCGACAGACCTCATAACCGGTAATCCCCGGCATCTCGATATCGAGCAGAATCAGGTCGGGTTTGTGGCGAATGGCCATGTCGAGGCACTGCTGTCCGCTGGTTGCGGTTTTAACACGGTACCTTTCCT
>JAYNJA010000374.1:0-2184 GCA_038109705.1 Thalassolituus sp.
CTCAGCGCGGTACCTCGGTCTACTTCCCAGACTCAGTAATTCCTATGCTGCCACCTGAACTGTCCGAGCAGTTCAGCTCTCTGCAGGCCGGTGAAAAGCGTCTGGCGATGGTTGCCGAACTGCGCCTTGAGCAGGACGGTAGCGTACGTGAATCGAAACTGCACAACGCGGTGATCGAGAGCCGTGCGAAACTTACCTACGCCCAGGTCGCTCAGCTGATCGAAAGCAGCTGTGATGAGATCCCGGCAGAGTTGAACGGCCCGGTTCTGCACCTGGCCGATTGCGCACGTACTCTTAACCAGTGGCGTCAGACCAATGCACTGGTGATGGAAGAGCGCCCGGATTACAAGCTGGTTCTGAATGATGCAGGTAAAGTCAGCGAGATCGTTCGTATTGAACGCAATGCTGCGCACCGTTTAGTCGAAGAGTGCATGCTGGTATGTAACCGTACCGTGGCCGAATGGCTGCGCGAACGTACTGCAGGCTTCTTTATCGAGCAGGCGGGTATCCGTACGGAGCGTATCGGTGAAGCTGCTGCCCTGTTAAAAGAACAGCTGGGCCTTGAGAAAAAACCATCGTTCGCTGAACTCCAGGACTTTGTCAGCCTGCTGCAACAGGCGGCACAGAGTGATTCTGAACTGCCCCTGCGCACTATTCTTTCGCGTCAGATGGAGCGTAGTGCTTTTGGTCGTGAAGGTAAGCCTCACATGGGCCTGGGCTTCACTTGCTACACCACATTCACCTCGCCATTGCGTAAGTACAATGACCTGCTGATTCACCGTACAGTGCGCGCTCTATTGAAAGGCGAAGAAGTACCGCAGATCACTGATGAAACTCTGGCCGCAGTGCAGGATTGCCAGACCCGTGCTCGTCAGGCTGCAACATTGACTGAGCAGTGGCTTAAGCTGCAATGGTTGGCCGAACAGCCAGAAGGCACTCTCTACGATGCCACTATTATTCATATGAACAGCAGCTCTATTACTGTGCGTATGGATAACTCAGGTATTGATGGTGTTATTGATCGCAGAAAGACCAAAGGCGGCTGGAAATACGACAGCAAGACCATGGTTCACAGTAACGACAAAGCAAAGTTTGTACTGGGCCAGGCGATGAAAGTCGAGGTTCAGGAAGTTGACCCTCTGAATCGTTCACTGAAGCTACGTATCGCCTGATATCGCAGATTTAAGGCAGAAAGTCAGATATAAAAAAGGAGCACTGAGTGCTCCTTTTTTATTGCGCTGTTCTGGCTTAAAGCGGCAGAACCGTCACTGAAAAATCAGTCGATTTTCCAGGTACGAACAGTCTGGAAACCGTACTCTTCGATCCACTGATCCAGTTGACGAGGATTACGCTTAATCTTCTCAACTTTTTCATGAGTAGCCGTATTACGGTAGGTACCTACCGCCAGCTTTGGCTTAGGCAGTGAAGATTTCTTCTCGCCTTTTTTCGCATCACGGCCAATCGCTTTTTCGAAGTGACGCTTCAGGTTGTTGTAGATTGAAGAAGGTGCAGCTTCGTTTGCCATACCTTTGATCCACTCTTCAATCTGTGCAGAGCGTGAAACATACAGTTCGTTTTCAGTCAGAGCGTTCTGGTTGCAGATACGCTTAATAACTACGTCAAATTCCTTCAGACCTTCTACTTTCTTTTCCTGATCTTTCTTAAGCTGTTCGAGCTCCTCAATTTTCTGCTGGTGCTGACGAATCTGCTTATCAATATCCTGATCAAATACGGACACTTTTTAACCTCTGAATAGTTAAATATCTTAGAAGAAATGAATATCGATATACCGGGCCCGGCATATCTGCTGATATCGGACGGGCATATTACCCAATATAAGTTCCGGCGCAAATAAAATTCAGATATTTATTTATTTTTAATAAATACGTGATTCATCAACACCACCATAAGCTGATCAGCACCCAACTCCTACTTGCAGCACTTAATGATAAGAATTATCATTAACGCCATTCAACTCAGACTCGCTTCACAGGATCTGTATGACCCGCTCCACTCTGGACAAGGTAAGCGTTGGCAGTAAAGCCCGCATCTCTGGTTTTTCTGCCGTAGAAACTAACTTTCGCCGCAAACTGCTTGCCCTGGGCCTGATGCCAGGTGCTGAGGTCGAAGTACGCCGCGTCGCTCCACTGGGCGATCCGGTACAGATCCAACTCCGTGGAGCGT
>JAYNJA010000375.1:0-2181 GCA_038109705.1 Thalassolituus sp.
CGCCAGACGAATGCCGGTAAACTGCCAGCGCAGTTCTGGCTGAAAGAAATTGCGGTACGTAGATCGGCTATGACCAGCAGGCGTCGCTTCAGACGCACCACGCAGCACCATCTGATTCACCATAAACTTACCGTTGTATTCGCCAACTGCACCTGCGGCGCGTTCGAATCCGGGATACGGTAGATAGGCGCTGTTCGTCCACTCCCAGCGCTGCCCCCAGTCAAATCGTGAAGATGCGACTTCCCATTCCGCTTCTGTCGGCAAACGTGCTCCTGCCCAAGCAGCATAGGCAGAGGCCTCATAAAAGCTTACGTGCACCACGGGTTCATTAAGAGCAACAGGGTGTAGGCCTGTGAACGTATAGGCCAACCAGTGACCGTCGCGTTCATGCCAGTACATGGGTGCCTTTATTTCGTTCTGTTGCAGCCAGGCCCAGCCGTCAGAGTGCCAGAGTTCACAGCGCTGATAACCACCATCACGGATAAAGGCGACATACTCTTCGTTAGTAACCAATCCGCCAGCGATTTCAAACGCCCCCAGACTCACATCGTGTCGGCCCATTTCATTATCAAAACAGAAGCCGGAATCTCCTGTAGCCCCGATCGGATAAATACCGGCAGGTATGCTTAACCAATCGCCATAGCGGCCGGTAGCAGTTTGCAGCGGAACATCCACCGCAGGGAACAGTGGGTTATGCCCAAAGATATACTTGATGTCTGTGATCAGCAGCTCCTGATGCTGCTGTTCATGATTCAGCCCCAGCTCGATCAACGCTAAGGTTTCGTCAGAGAGATCAGGCAGTGACAACAGCTGCAGCATGGAACGGTCAACATACTCACGGTATGCGTACACTTCTTTAACAGTAGGTCGGCTCAGATTCCCTCTATCGCTTCGAAGCGTCCGGCTGCCAACGGCCTCGTAATAGCTGTTAAATAAGTAGCTGAACTGAGGATGAAACGGGCGATAATCAGCGAGCAGAGGAATCAACAGAAATGTCTCAAAAAACCAGCTGGTATGCGCCAGATGCCACTTTGGAGGACTGACATCGACGATAGGCTGAACCACGTAGTCTTCGGTTTTCAGGTCCGAACAGATAACTTCGCTATGCGAACGTATCTCGGCAAACCGCTCTGTCAGTATCCTGTTCACGCGTTGCGCTTCCATATTGCGTTCATAAACCAGCCTTTGCGATCACAAACCTCTGCAACCTGAGAAAAACCACTTTCTGTTGCCAGCTCAGCGATGTCCCGACGACTGAACTTACGCGAGACTTCCATAAAGAGCGGCTCATGCCGGAGAAACAGAATACGCTGCCCACCGATATTGACTGTCTGCTCACGTTGACTTATCAGATAACTGCGACAGGCCCCCGAACCTGGATCATAGGTCTGATAATGCTCGAAACCTGTGAGATCAAAATCGGCATGCAGCTCTTCGTTAATACGGCGCAACAGATTGAGATTAAACTCACGGGTAATGCCGTCACTGTCGTCGTAAGCTCGCAGAACTGTTCTTGGATCTTTTTTAAGATCAAATCCGGTTATCAACATGTCACCCGGGCTCATCATACTGGCCAAACGTTGGCAGAAGGTTGAACATTCTTCGACCGTCATATTGCCAATATTCGAACCCAGAAAAAGTAAAACCTTGCGGCGATCTGATGTCTGACAGATACGTTCCAGGGCATCAAAGTAATCGCCCTGATGAGGCATAACAGTGATATCAGATAAGGTAGCGGCTAAATTCTGAGTCAGTACATCGAGGATATGCCCGGAAATATCGACAGGCAGGTAACGAAAATCAGCGACCTGACGATGCAGGTAATCCAACAGATGCCGGGTCTTGGTACCATCCCCTGCACCCAGTTCAATCAGATCAAACGCTCCGCTATGAATATTCAAAGTCCGCGCTAATTCGGCACTGTGATCACGGAATATCTCCATTTCGCAACGCGTAAGATAGTAATCGTCGCACTCCATAATCCGCTGAAACAGGCGATCACCGGTCTCGTCGTAGAAGTATTTTGATGAAAGGGATTTCTGCGGGCTTTTAAGCCCCTTCAGAACATCACGCAGAAACGTGGGCTCCTTAGTTGTTTCGGGGCGTGATGAGCGAGTGTCATGAGAAAGCGACGAGTGTACGTCGACAGAGTGTAACTGAGGGGTTGAGCCTGGCATAGAG
>JAYNJA010000376.1:0-2170 GCA_038109705.1 Thalassolituus sp.
AGGACCAGTCGGGCGACAACCGCATCAGCTTCTACCGGCGTAAACAGTGAAGACTTAATCCAGCCTGTCAGCATCATCACCAGCATCAGCGCGAATGAGATAGTAAACAGCAGAATGATAATGCCTTTAGCCTGCAGCGCGCCGCGCAGTGATGGCAGATAGATAGTGCGCGAGAACGCCTGCAATGCACCATCGAATTTCGCCTGTAATTTCGCCAGTGCGGATGGTTTTTTATTTACGTTTACTTTTTCAGCGTGGGATAAGTGCGCAGGTAAGATATAGAAGGATTCAATTACCGAGAACAACAGCGTTGCAATCACCACAATAGGGATTGCCTGCATCATTTTGCCTTCAGGCCCCGGCAGACCGATAAGAGGTACAAAAGCAATTACCGTTGTTGCTACAGCGAACATAATTGGCTTGTAGACTTCGAATGCACCTTCCAGTGCGGCTTCTACGCCGTGCATGCCTTTTTCATTGCGGTTATGAATTGCTTCTGCGACAACCACTGCGTCATCAACCACGATACCCAGAACCAGAATAAAACCGAACAGCGAGATCGCGTTGATCGAAACATCGTACATCGGCATAGCAAACAGAGCGCCGAAGAAAGATACCGGAATACCCATACTCACCCAGAACGACAGGCGGCCATTCAGGAACAGCAACAGGGTAATAAACAGCAGTACCAGACCCGCGAAGGCGTTTTCCAGCAGCATGCTGATACGTTCGCGCAGGTGTTTGGATTCGTCCTGCCAGATATGCGTTTTGATGCTAGGTGGCAGGCGTAGAGTATCGACGTAAGCATGCAGGTCGTCGGCGATCTCCATGATTGACTGATCGCCAACACGGTACACATCAAGCGATGCCGATGGTGTGCCGTCGAAGGATGCATTCGTTTCGCTGTTGTAGCGGGTGTCGATGACGTTGGCCAGATCGCGCAACAGGATCTCAGCGCCGGTCGCATCAGAGTAAATAACAATATTGCGGTAGGCTTCGGCAGAATCTTTGTAGGCGTCACTGGTAATCAGGATATCGCCATCCTGAGTTTCGAGCACACCACCCGGTAGGAAACCAGTCTGCTGGCGGATCATGCCTTCGATATCGTCAAAGGTCAGATCGTATTTTTCGAGGTTATGAGCCGGCACTTCAATACGGATCTGAGACTGGGACATGTCCTGCAGCTCAATCACACTGATTTCCGGCATGTCCATCAGGTCATTACGGATTTCGCGAGCGGTTTCAGACAGGGCAGAGTAGCTGGTATTGCCATAAATAATCAGTTTGGCAACGCGGTTTTTAACCGACAGTTCCTGAATTTCAGGTTGTTCAGCGTCTTCTGGCAGGAGGCCATCTTCGTTAACGCGTTTAGTAATTTCGTCAGAGATATCGCGGGTAGAATAGCCATCCGCGATGTCGATGGTCTGGCTACACAGGCCGTCATAGGCCAGCGAGGTCAGGTTCTGAGTTCCCTGAATGTCGTAAATCCGGTTCTCGATGGCTTTACAGACGTTGTTTTCAATCGTATCTACCGTGCCACCCGGCAGTTTGGTCTGAATGCTCAGGCGGTCGAGAGTAACGTTCGGGATCAGTTCTTTACGGGTATCCGGAATCGCCATCAGACCGAGGGCGATCAGACAGAACATCAGGAGGTTGGCGGCAACCGGGTTTTCGGCAAACCAGCGGATGGAAGCTTTCATATCAGACTCCGGCGATTACTTCTGACGCACTGGTTCAACAGTCATGCCTTCAACCAGACGGTTGAAGTTACCGGCAACAACGCGTGTTCCTGGTGGCAGGGCTGTGTCGATGTAAGCGAACTCTTTACCACGGTAGCGGATGTTTACGACCTGTCGCTGAATGGTGTTGTCGGCATTGATCATCCACACGGCATCGCCAGAGAGAATGACTTCACGTGGCAGAATACGCAGGTTTTCAACTTCCTGACCGTGAATCTCAGCCTCAAGGAAAGTACCCGGTACCAGGTAGCGGTTACTGTTGCGGCTGAACATATCGTCGCCGTTCACCTGTGCGACCATATAGAGCAGTTGGTTTTTACTACGCTCACCATCACTGCGGACGATGTGACCTTTCCATTCATCGCCCGTTTCGTAATCGCGCAGAATAACCTCTTGCATAAAGGTCGGGCCGCTGTCAGCACAGTTGGTGT
>JAYNJA010000377.1:0-2140 GCA_038109705.1 Thalassolituus sp.
TACTGCCGCTGCGGTGTTCGCGAAGTAGATGCTGTCCATCGCCGCAAAGCTGATACCGCCATTCTCTGTAGCTGGCGTACCGCTGCGGTCGAACCCTTTGGTTGGCAGGTTGGCAAATGGTGTTACACACTCTTTCGTCATACCGGAGAACTGAGCCAGCAGTGGAGGTGTAGTCAGGTTCTTATCCGGCACAGATGCCGTACCGTGACAGGACATACACGAGCTGTTGGCGTTATCCGCTGGGCCATTCAGACGGTAGTTACACCCCAGGTGACCCATCTGCATCATCGTATTGTCGCCGCCGTATTTGTTCAGCTCATCAACAGTATCCCAGATGATCACTTCTTCCATAAAGCCATTGGTCTTCACGTCTGCCGGGAAGTTATAGGCCAGCTCACCATCTGGTGGCGTGTCGTTACCCCACATCAGGCCCAACAGGCTGATGCGCTGCCATGGATCTTCAACATCGGCTTTACGCTGGCCATCAGCCACAAAGGTACCGAATACCCACTGAGTGCCCGGAGCGCGGCTGTCTTTCACCGCGATATCGAATTGCAGCAGATTCACATTGCCATATTTCTCAGTGCTACGTGGGCACTGCAGAGCTTCTTCCTGCATGGTGCACTCGTTACCCTCAGCTGGAGTACAGGCGCAGAACGTCGGCTCAGAAATGTTGGCATTCCAGCTTGGCATATTCGCCAGCACTGGCAGCTGCTCTGGTGTAGACGTGTTGAACAGCGGCTTACCTACTACCGCGCCTTCGTCGAAGCTGACATCATCAGTCGGGATTTTCGCAGTGCCGTCTTCCTGCCACACAGTGCCCAGCGTGTACGCTGCCGTTGCGTTGAAGTAGCCCACCGCCCACATAGTTGTAGCAATAATGCCTTCAGGCGTAGAGAAGCTCACTGGCGCTTCACGTGTTAAACCGTGGGTAAATTCACGGCCACTCATCGGGTCATAAGTCTGGTACGGAATGTTGTACCAAGGACGAATCTGGTTGTTACAGACGTTCCAGTCTTCAATGCCTTCCTGGTTTACGTTGCCCGCCTGGATGTATTCCATGACCAGCCACGCGTATTCTGTTGCCAGTTCGGTCTTGTCTTCCTGAGAGGTGTCAGGGTCGAACAGCGCATCAAACTTGCTGTCACGCCACGGCTGATTCTCGCTGTCGTCGACTGGCGAGCGTGGGTACGCATCTGACAATGGGTAAACAGGACCAGTCCAGTCTGCTGGGGCCTGGTTGCTTACTTGCTGACCAGCGTACTGCGCAGGGAACGCAGGGTCCTGCCAGTAACTTGGGTAAGTGCCAGTACATGTACCGGTTGGTGTACCTGGCGCGACAACAACGGCGGCTTCAGGCTCATCGGATGAACAGCCGGTAAGAGCAGCGCCAGCACTGATCATTGCTACGGCTGTCAGTTTCCATAATTTACTTATCGTTATATCCATATCCATCGTCCTTATGTTGATGGGGGTTGGGAGAAAGGCGATGCTAGCAGAGGCAGAAGTGAGAATTATTCCTCTGGCCAGATAAGTTTCTGTCGTCATAAGACAGTCCGGCCACAATTTGTCCACGGTCCGGCCAAAGGGTGTTTGATGGCGTTATTGATCTAGTTATTAGTAGCTATGCCGGTGACAGGGTTTGATCACGCTGGCCTCGTAAACGACATCCGTTATACTCGCCGGCAAGAGATATCCCGGAGCCACTTGGAGCCATTTATGAAACTCATCATCCTCGACCGCGACGGCGTGCTGAATCAAGACTCGGACGCCTACGTAAAATCTGTAGATGAATGGATCCCGCTGCCGGGCAGCGCTGAAGCAGTAGGTAAGTTGTGTAAGGCCGGCTACACCGTCGCCGTTGCCACCAACCAGAGTGGTCTTGCCCGCGGTTACTTCAGCCAGGCTGATCTTGATGCCATGCACGCGAAAATGACGGCGCTTGCTGCAGCGCAAGACGGTGAGTTCGCCCACATTGCATACTGCCCGCATGGCCCCGACGATCATTGCGACTGCCGCAAGCCTTTGCCCGGCCTGATACATCAGATAGAAAGCGCTTTGAACGTCTCGGCTCAAGGCGCCTGGATGATCGGCGATTCGATCCGTGACCTGGAAGCCGGTGTCGCAGCAGGCACAAAAG
>JAYNJA010000378.1:0-2138 GCA_038109705.1 Thalassolituus sp.
CCACCACCCGCACCGCCCTCCAATGAAGTTACGCCTGAGGTCCCTAACAAACGGGAATCAGCGTGTGCAGATAAAGTAATGGCTGAAAGCAAAGTGAGTAATAACCCTTTATTTAGCATAGTAGCTCCCGTTTAATTCAGACTTTCTGGGGCGCGGAATTCCTGTATCCAGTTGACCAATGAATCCAGAGACATTGGCTTCGCGAGATAGTATCCCTGGATATAGTCACAACCCTGATGCCGGAGAAAATTCTGCGATTCGACATCTTCGACACCTTCCGCAATGACGCATAATCCCAGCTCGTGAGCCATTGAGATGGTAGAGCGAACGATGATCTGGTCGTCAGTTTTGGTAGAAAGATGTTGAATAAAACACTTATCAATTTTGAGTTCATGCACTGGCATCATTGCCAGTTTCGATAAGGCAGAATAACCAACACCGTAGTCGTCGATGGAAAGTTGAAAACCGCAACTGCGGTAATAATTGAGAAGATCCATCGATTTCTCGACGTCAGTCATCATGTCGCGCTCTGTCACTTCCAGGCAGATATTACGAGCACTGAGTTTGTTCTGAGTCAGCTTCTGATCAATCAGCACACGAAGGCTATCGTTGCTCAGATCCTGTGCTGACATATTGATCGATAATTGCAGGTCAATACCGACATCACGAAGCCTTACCTGATCGTCAAGAACCCGACTGACAACCCATGAAGTCACCAAACCAATCATCCCGGTCTGCTCAGCCAGCGCGATAAATACATCAGGTGGAATAAACCCTTCAACCGGATGGAACCAACGAATAAGTGCTTCTGCTTTTTCTACCTGACCGGAACGTAAATTCATTTTCGGCTGGTAATACATGGTGAGCTGATTATCGTCATTCTGCAGTGTTTCTTTCAGGTCGCGCAGAATCCTCACTTTCCGCAGATGCATTTTGTCCAGGCCGTCTTTGTAAAAGTACAAAGGTGTCGATGTGGTTATCGCATGCTCTAACGCTATTTTTCCGCGACGCAGGAGTAACTCCGGAGTATCCGCCTGCTCAGGGAATACAACAAAGCCCGCACGATACTCGACACTCAGGCTGACACCATTCAGCTGCATCGGCGATGCCAGGTCAGTAAGTATTCTCTGGCACATCAGTATTTTCTGTGCCGTTGTGTCGCAATCTTCAGGCAATGTCACCAGCATAGAAAATTCATCTGCAGCATGGCGAGAGGCGATACCAAAACTGGCCACAGCCCGCAGACGCTGTGCCACGGTTATCAGGCACTCGTCTCCCATTTCCATACCCAGAGTGTCGTTAATGGTTTTAAATCCAACCAGATTAACGCCCAGCAGTAAAAACGGTCGGCCACTGCCGGCCTCGGTTTTAACTGCTTCGATCATGGCATCCCGGTTCAATAATCCGGTCAGTGAGTCGTGGGTTGCCTGATAAGTAATATGTTCTTCGCGTTCAGCGATTTCCCGGCGCATAAAACGGAAAGCCTGCAACAGACTCTTGATTTCACTGCTGGTTGCCGGAATTTCTCCCATTTCATGGTAAACACCTTCCGCAAACTTCCGCGCTCGGGCCGCCAGAAGAATAAGAGGAGAAGTCAGGCGGTTACTGATCCAGATACTACCAACAAACGCCAACGCCAGAATGACAACGGCAACGTAGAAAATCTGGTTTCTTATTGTTTCGTAAGTCTCGTAATACTTTGCCAGATCTTCGGAAAGAATAAGACGAACGGAAGGATTATCCCCCTCTGGAGTTACCTCCCGGCTGGAAAAATTCTGTACTCTCTGGAACGGCAGACGTAATAAAGTGATGAGATTCTCAGGTGCCCTTATTGCTTCAATGACGGTCTCAAGATTCGACAAGGTCGATACTGTAATCCAGTTTTCAGTAGACTCTTCCAGGCCGCTGACAAAGGTAATATGCATAGAGCCATCAGGCACCAGTTCACGAATGTACGCTGGCGTTACTTTCCGGCCAATGACCGTAATAGCAGAAACCCGGGGAGTTTTTACCGGCACCATAGCAATCTGATAAACGTCGTCACTGATAACAAGAAATCCCGAAAAACTCCGGCCAAGTACAACATCAGGGATGATATCTTTTGAATGAAAGTGCTGGCCACTGGCCAGACGTGGCTC
>JAYNJA010000379.1:0-2125 GCA_038109705.1 Thalassolituus sp.
GACCACTTCTGTGAAATAAGTGGCTTCACACGGGAAGAGTTAATTGGCCGCACACACCACATTGTGAACTCAGGTTTTCACGACCGTGATTTCTTTAAAGAGATGTTCCAAATCATTCGTGAAGAAGGCATCTGGCGTGGTGAAATCTGTAACCGGCGAAAAAACGGCGAGCTCTATTGGGTAGAAACGACGATTTCCCAGTTAAAAGACAAAAACGGCGAAATCGAAGGCTACATTGCGCTGCGCACAGACGTTACCGACCAGCACAGAACTCTCGAGGCCATGCGCCGCCTGCATGAAATCACCGCTGACCGCTCTGCCAGCATATATTGGAGCTTGGCTGCGAGATATTTAACCTGCCGCTGGCTATCATCAGTCAGATTGATCACGACGTGTACACAGTTCGCTACACCCGGGCCCCCGAGGGCGCACTGAGTGTTGGCGATACTTTCCAATTAGGGAATACGTACTGCTCAGATACCATTGCCCGTAATCGTCCGGTGGCTCACCACCATGTAGCTGAAAGCACGACTTGTAATCACCCGGCCTACCGTGACTTCGGCCTCGAGGCGTACATAGGCGCACCATTGCGTGTACACGACCGCACGTTTGGCACGATTAATTTCTCAGGCCCAGAACCACGCGAGCGCGCATTTGGCAGCGGAGAGATCGAGCTGATTCAACTATTCGCCAAATGGATTGGCGATGAACTGGCGCGCAGCGCGACTGATGCTGAACTCGAACGCCAACGGATGCTACTCGACGCAGTCAGTGAGCAAGCCCGCATCGGCGCCTGGGAACTCGACCTGACGACCCAAAAGCTCTATTGGTCGGAGGTCACCCGGGTCATCCATGAAGTAGACGAGGACTTCGTTCCAACTCTCGATAACGCTATCGACTTTTATGGTGGCGAGCAGGCACGCGCGCAAATTCAGGCCTACGTTAACGAAGCAATCTCTAATGGCACGCCATGGCAGGCAGAGCTTCCTTTGATTACAGGGAAAGGTCGCCAGATATGGGTAGCAGCACGAGGCGCCCCCGTTATACAGAATGGCGTATGCACTAAGTTGTTTGGTTCTTTTCAGGACATCACCCAAAAACGGGAAGAAGCAGCAAAATCTTACGAACAGGCACAACGTCACCAGTTAATGGTCGAGTCGACCGCCGTAGGCTTCTGGGACTGGAACATCAAAACCGGCGAAACTGTATTCAGCGAACGCTGGGCAGAAATCATTGGCTACACCCTCGATGAACTGAAACCGATCAACATCGAAACCTGGCTGAAGCACTGCCACCCGGACGATCTCGTAGTGTCGGGCGCAAAACTGGAAGAATACTGGCAAGGCAAAACCAAGCTGTACGCCTGCGAAGCGCGGATGCGGCATAAAAATGGCCACTGGGTCTGGGTCTACGACACCGGCCGCGTGGTCGATTGGGACGAAGACGGCAGCCCAGTCCGTATGATTGGTACCCACCTGGACATCAATGAGCACAAGAAGGTTCAGACAGAAGTTCATCTGAGTCATCAGCGTATGCGCCTTGCAACCGAGTCTGGTGGTATCTGTGTCTGGGAATATGACATCGGCAACGGGGATATATCCTGGGACCAGGGCATGATGTCGCTGTATGGCATCAGTGAACAATCACTACCAATGACCATCGACCACTGGGAAAAAGCCCTGCACAGTGAAGATCGTGGTTGGGTTATGGCGAAACTTAACGATTCCATCCGCTTTGGTCGCCCATTTGACTTTGAATTCCGCATCCTACGTCCGGACGAGTCACTAAGGTACGTACGAACTGCTGCCACTGTGATGCTCGATGAGCATGGCCTGCCCTCACGTATGGTCGGAATGAGCAGTGACATCACTCATCAGAAGGTCAGTGAACAAGCGCTTCTGCGAGCCAAAAAAGAAGCCGAGGCGGCAGCGCGTGCAAAGAGCGACTTCCTGGCAACGATGAGCCACGAGATCCGTACACCAATGAACGGTGTTCTCGGCATGCTCAACCTGCTACGTAATACACGCCTGACCGATGACCAGCTCAACCGCGTACGCATTGCTCAGAACAGCGCGCAATCCTTGCTAGCGCTGATTAACGACATTCTCGATTTTTCAAAAATCGA
>JAYNJA010000380.1:0-466 GCA_038109705.1 Thalassolituus sp.
CGGCATCGGCATCGGCCCGGCCAAATGCTTTTGCCGATAACAGCACCAGTAATGGGCGAATTCGCTTGCCGCCACTGCTGACGATGTAGTCGGCGATTTTTTCCACCAGAGGAACGCGGGATTCGAGCTGTTCGTGAATCAGCTTATCTACCGCCTGGAACTCGTCGCCAACCGTGGCAAGTACTTCTTTAATATGCATATTGAGGGTGCCTGCTTAATACAGGCGCAAATGCTATGGAGGCAGGTGCTCCGTGTCAAGAAAAAGGCTGCATGGATACTTGCGTGGCATGGGTAGGTGCGGTATAGTCTCGCGCCCCGAAAATAGCTCCCGGCCATATGGAAACCAGAGCGTTGCCAATAGAAGCCGGCTTAAGTAGCCCGAGGGATACACTGAAAAGTCACACGCTCATAGAGCGTAAGCGGAGAAATACAGTTATGTACGCTGTAGTGGTAACCGGCGGTAAGC
>JAYNJA010000380.1:476-2121 GCA_038109705.1 Thalassolituus sp.
CTCCCTGCCATATGGAAACCAGAGTGTTGCCAGTAGAAGCAGGTACCCTTTAAGAAGCAGCGGGATACACACTGAACAGAAACACACTGAAAAGCGTAAGCGGAGAAATACAGTTATGTACGCTGTAGTGGTAACCGGCGGTAAGCAATACCGTGTTGAAGAAGGTCAGACTCTGAAAGTTGAAAAACTGGAAGTTGCGACTGGCGAAAAAGTTGAAATCGAAAAAGTTCTGCTGATCGGCAACGGCGACGATGTTAAAATCGGCGCTCCAGTGGTTGAAGGCGCTAAAGTAACTGCTGAAGTAGTTACTCACGGTCGTCACAAGAAAGTGAAGATCATGAAGTTCAAGCGTCGTAAGCACCACATGAAGCAGATGGGCCACCGTCAGTGGTTCACTGAACTGAAAATCACCAGCATTGCTGGCTAATAGTTAATTTGAATTCCGGGGCCCGTGTGGCTTGCCAAGCCGCCGCATCCGCAGTGTTGCAGTGACCCCACTGAAGGAGAAAGACAATGGCACACAAAAAAGCTGGTGGTTCTACCAAGAACGGTCGCGATTCCGAAAGTAAACGCCTTGGCGTAAAACTGTTCGGCGGCCAGACTGCTAAAGCAGGCGCAATCATTATTCGTCAGCGCGGTACTCGTTTCCACGCTGGTGAAAACGTGAAAATCGGTCGTGACCACACTATCTTCGCTACTGCAGAAGGCGCAGTTAAGTTCGAAGTTAAAGGTCCTAAGAACCGTAAGACTGTAAGCGTTATCCCAGCGGCTTAATTCCGCGGCGATCACGTATGCGCCCTGGCTGTCATTGATAGTCAGGGCGTTTTTGTTTCTCATATAGGGTCTGCAGAATGCGGGCTCTGTGTACGACAGACCGGATAAACCGGATGGCGATCAGTTATGAAATTTGTAGATGAAGCACGTATCACTGTAGACGCAGGCAAGGGCGGCAATGGCTGTGTGAGCTTCCGTCGTGAAAAGTTCATCCCTAAAGGAGGCCCGGACGGCGGCGACGGCGGTGATGGTGGTTCGGTGTATCTTGAGGCTGATGAAAACGCCAATACGCTGGTGGATTATCGTTATACCCGACGCTTTAAAGCGGAAAACGGACGTCCGGGGTCTGGCCGTAACTGTACTGGCGCTAAGGGGGAGGATATCGTCCTCAAGGTGCCTGTGGGTACAACTGCGATTGATGATGACACCGCCGAGGTGCTGGGAGATCTGACCACACACGGTGAGCGCTTGCTGGTTGCGCAGGGCGGGTATCATGGTATTGGCAATACCCGCTATAAGTCGTCTGTGAATCAAGCGCCAACCCAGTTTAAGCCGGGTCAGATTGGTGAATCCCGTAACCTGAAGCTTGAGCTGAAAGTGCTCGCTGATGTGGGGTTGCTGGGGATGCCGAACGCTGGTAAGTCTACGTTTATCCGCTCTGTGTCTGCAGCGACGCCGAAAGTGGCGGATTATCCTTTTACCACTCTGGTTCCGAACCTGGGTGTGGTGTCGATTGAGCAGCATCGCAGTTTTGTGATCGCGGATATTCCGGGTTTGATTGAAGGTGCCTCTGAAGGTGCTGGTCTTGGAACCCGATTCCTTAAGCATCTGGTGCGAACGCACCTGTTGCTGCACATCGTCGATATGGCGC
>JAYNJA010000381.1:0-1231 GCA_038109705.1 Thalassolituus sp.
GCTGGAGGCTATGAGCTAGATACGACAGACTTCTGGCCGCCAGTGGCAATAGAAGAAGACGGGCCGTTACCTGTCGCGTTGCTAATCCGGTTTACTGCCCCGGGTTTTGGTGAAATCGTAAGACAATGGCCGATCAGCTATGAATAAACAGTTGCGTCGCCAGAAGGGCATGATTCTGCTGATGGTGCTGCTGGTATTTTCAGTGGTAGCTATCCTAGCCACCTCAATGATTGAGCGCCAGTCAATCGACATTGAGCGGGCGCAAACACTGTTTACTCAACAGCAGGCAAGGTTGTACGCGCTGGGAGCAGAGTCTGCCAGCAGAACCGGCCTGTTTATGGACTGGCAAGCAGATAAAGCCATTGATCATGCCGCTGAGCAATGGGCAGAGCCCCGGACTTTTCCACTCGACCCTGGTGTAATCAGTATCACTATCCAGGATTTGCAGGGGCGTTTTAATCTTAACAGCCTGCTCCCCGGTGGGAGCGTGGCTGTTCATGAAGAGCGGTTCCGTAACCTGCTTAATCTCATTGGCCTTGATACCAATATTGCCAGCGAATGGCGGAAGTGGCTCGATAAAGACAGCAATGTAGATAATAAGTATCTGACAATGGAACCTTCATATCGTCCTGCTTACGCCGAATGTAAGCACACCAGTGAGCTGATGCTGATTGAAAATGTCGATCTCGATGCTTACGCAAAACTGGAACCCTACATTACTTGTTTGCCAGCATCGGTGCAGATGAACGTAAATACAGCATCCGCTTTTGTGGTTGCGTCGCTTCATAGTCAGTTGACGCTCGCAGATGGTGAGCAGGTCGTAGCAGCACGCGGCACCAACGGGTTTGCCACAGTCGAAGACTTCCTGACATCTGCGCCGATTTCTGCGGTTAACAAACCGGTGCAGAATGACAATGACGGGAATAATGCGGGCGCGACAGCACCTTTGGTAGCAACTGACTTCTCCGTCACAACCGAATATTTTGAGATGTTCGCACGAATAGATCTCAACGATCGCATTGGTACCGTTGAGGCAGTGATACAAAGAAACATCGCAGATGGTAGTATGAAAACCCTTCGCAGGGACTATTCCCGGCGAGCAGCCCGCCAGCCGTAAGGTAAACGAGTCAGTTGCAGGCGGCGGAGAAGATAAGAGAATAGGATGAATACAGCAGAATTAATCGTTGAATGGCAGGCCGATCAGGGAAGCTGGTTGATTTACAGCGGGTCT
>JAYNJA010000381.1:1241-2116 GCA_038109705.1 Thalassolituus sp.
GGTCGTAGCAGCACGCGGCACCAACGGGTTTGCTACCGTAGAAGATTTCCTGACATCGGCGCCGATCGCTGCCATTAACAAACCGGAAGCCAGTGAAAATGACTCTGATGAGAAGAATGCCGTAGCTCCATTAGTAGCAACCGATTTCTCAGTAACTACAGAGTATTTTGAAATGTTTGCCCGTATCGATCTCAACGACCGGATTGGTACCGTAGAGGCTGTGATACAAAGAAATATTGCAGATGGTAGTATGAAAACGCTGAGGCGTGATTATTCAAGGCGCGCAGCCCGTCAGCCATAACCCCCTTTGGTGACGGAAAAATATAAAAGAGAACAGGATGAACACAGCAGATTTAATTGTTGAATGGCAGGCAGATCAGGGGAGTTGGCTGATTTACAGCGGCTCTGTCGACACCGCCCGTAATCTCGAAGACTGGGCGCAGGAGCAACCAGAGCTCAGCACGGTCATTCTTAAGCTATCAGCGCGTAATTACGCTACGCACTGGGTTTCTTTGCCGGGCGTTAAAGGGCGCAATCTTTCCCGGGCGCTGCCGTTTGCCCTTGAAGAAACCCTGATCGGAGACATCGCAGATTACACTGTGATACCCGGAGATTCCGTGAAGGGTAATCATAAGGCTTACGTGGCTGAGACCGATCTTATTGATCGCTTGCTTGAATTGCTTGCGCTTCATCATGTTCGCTTGACGGCCCTTGTGCCCGAAACTGCGGGCTACGAATCTCATCAGATGATCCGCCACTCCGATGGATGGTTGTTGATCAAGGATTCAATGTTTGAAGGCCTGATACCTGATGCGGCACTGTCCTCCGTGTTCGATCATCTTACGGCCAAAGGAAGTTGTGGTGAGATCTCCGTC
>JAYNJA010000382.1:0-2072 GCA_038109705.1 Thalassolituus sp.
TTCGCCATCTGCTAGAAGGGCATCTGGATAAGCTGAGTCTGCTGGTAATTTTCGCTGCCGGGGCACCAGGTGTGGTGAGTGGCGGACTCTTTATCCTTGATATTGAGGCACGTTCGGCCGAAATTGCGTTGGGCCTTCTTACTCTATTTCTCTCCCTGTACTCGTGGTTTAAACCCGAACTGGGGCTTCATCATGAGCCAAAGCACCGGGATGCAACGGGGCTGATTATTGGTGCCGTCGGGCTCTTTGTTGTTGGTTTTGCTAACGGTGCCCTGTCAGCAGGATCTGGTCTCTTTGTGACGCTCTGGCTGGTGTACTGGTTTGGTCTTGATTACAAAACCGCAGTGGCACAGACGCTGGTTGCTGTTGGCCTGGGCTGGAATGGCACCGGGGCCATCACCATGGGGGCGGTCGCAGAGGTTAAATGGGACTGGATTCCAGCGCTTATTCTAGGTTCGCTGCTGGGTGGTTACCTTGGCGCTCACACCTCGATACAGTCGGGTAATCAGCTGATTAAGCGACTGTATGAAGTGATTACCTTATTGGTAGCTATCAAATTATTGTGGGGCTGAGTTTTCAGCTCCTTACCGGCGGAGCAATGCTCCGCGAAAGCGCCGATCTGCGCCCCCACACTCCTGCAAGCAGTACCAGCGTTAACCAGGTCAGGCTGCCAGCGCCACTGGCCGTTCCATTGCCCCCAGGGGTTTCTTTAATCAGCGTGACATCAATCACTTCTTCGCTGAACGCCGGATTGAGGTTGATATCGACGGTATCAAGTGCGCTATGTGAAATTCGCATTGTGGTTGGCATTGCTGACCCCAGTGCAGTTTCCCAGCTGTAGCTGATACGGGTATTGCTCAGTGACTGTGTCGATGGGATCTCAACAGAACCATCAGTCATCATAATTTCGATGACAGGTGCTTCACTGCTGAAGGTGAAGCCGCGGGAATTTATTAGTCCACTCAGACTGTAAAGGTTGCCTGTACCATCGAGTATCACGGTCAGGGAAGTGTCTGCAGCCCGGCTGGTCGCAGAAGCGTCTGAGTAACCAGTGGCACTTACATTCAGATCTATATCAAGTGCTGGTAAATCTACAAAGACGCTACCGTTGGTCGTCGCAACAGATTCTGGCAAGCCCCAGGCGGCCATGCGATCGTCATCAAACGTGATGACGGCATCGTCAATGGGGTTGCCATCCTGATTCTGGACAGTCACCTGAAGGGTTCTGCGAGCAATGGTAGTAACGTTGATTTCGCTGTCTATGATCCCCGATGCAAATACGGTGAGCAGGCTGTTACCTGTACCAACTGCGCTCAGGAAGACCGGCGTTGCGTTATTTACCGCTGACGAGTCAGTCGCATTCACCGTAGTGACAGGGTTACCGTTTGCATCGGCAAAGCCCATATCCGTATCGCTGCTCAGCGTCATACCAGTGCCTGCCGGGGCACCTTCAATTGTCAGTACGGTTGTGCTGCTGCCATCAAGTACCGGACTGATGCTGGTGGTCAGGCGCAGTGGCCGTTCGACATAGAAAACCGAGCTGTTACCTGAGCCATCAGCAACATCGATACGGTATGTTCCTGCGAAAGCTCCGCTTTCCGGTAGTGTCAGAGTCGTTCCGCTGAACAGCTCTGTACGGTCTTCACCATCGAAGAACACGGTCACGGTATAGCTGCCATCACCGCCAGCCGGAGTCAGCGTCAGTGCATCAAGGCCAGTGTTGAAAACTGCGCCATCGCTGATGGTACTACCACCAATCGACAGAGATACCGGATCGAAAGCATCCGGGTCTGTCAGTGTCACTTCGAAGGTGCTGCTGGTACCGACAGTGCCATCGTCAGCCGTTATAGTAATGGTGACGGTCGTTTCTGTGGTCGCAACTGGCGAGATGGTTAAGGTTGTGCCGCTCACCGACACCGTTGCCACGGCAGTGTCTGCTGAGGATGCAGTGAAGGTCAGGCTGTCGCCATCAACGTCAGAGCCACTCAGGGTCACCGTGCTATCGCTACCCCAGTTAATGCTTCGGTTTGCTACTGGCGTAATGACCGGGGCATCGTTGATGTTATTTACCG
>JAYNJA010000383.1:0-2066 GCA_038109705.1 Thalassolituus sp.
AGGATGAACAATCAGACCGAAATCCTGCAAAAGGGGATTGAGGTCACCACCTTCCGTCGGCGGGCTTGGCAGTGCACGGGCAAACGGGTTTGAGGTTTCCAGCGTGAACAGGATAAAACCAACGGATACCATGCCCATAATCGATAAGACACGGGCAACCATGTCCAGCGGCAGTGAGCGACTGAGCAGAGCCACAGCAACACTCCACAAGCCCAGCATGGTGACCCACAATAGCAGTGAACCCTCGTGTGCCCCCCAGACAGCACTGATCTTATACGGCACCGGCAATAAGGTATTACTGTTAGCGGCGACATACGCTACCGAGAAGTCATCCTGAATAAAGCTGGCCGTCAACAGCACCAGACTGATCACCAGAAACAGGGCCTGACCAACCGCCAACGGCCGGGCGTATCCCATCAGCCAGAGCTGTCCGCGCTGCACACCGAGCAAAGGCACAATTACCTGCAGAACAGCCATAACAAAGGCCAGAATCAGTGCGACCTGGCCAATCTCCGGCAAATACATATTCAGCGAGTCCGTCATCAGTAACCGCCCTGCGCTTCGTACTTACCCGGTGCAGCAGCGTCCGTCATGCCAGCATTACCTGCTTCATGCGCCTGCTCCAGAGCATCTTTCACTTCTGGCGGCATATAATTTTCATCATGCTTGGCAAGCACTTCTGAGGCTTCGAAAATACCTTCGTTGTTCAGCTGCCCCAGAGCCACAATGCCCTGACCTTCGCGGAACAGATCTGGCAGAATGCCGTCGTAGGCCATAGTTACTTCGGCATGACCATCGGTCACGCGGAAGCTTACGCCCAGACCATCTTTTTCGCGTTCAACACTGCCCGCAACGACCAGACCGCCAGCGCGGATCGTACGCCCCGGCGGCACTTCACCATTAGCAATCTGAGTCGGGGTCTGGAACAGGTTAATGTTCTGCGACAGGGAGTACATCGCCAGACCAACGGCAGCCGCGACGGCAATAACCAGAAAAATAATCAGATTCAGACGTTTCTTACGCTGTGGGTGCATTACGCTTCTCCCGGCGCAGGCGCTGAGCCTGCTCTTTTAATAAACGACGACGGCGCAGCAGGGGCTGAGCCACGTTATAGGCCACGATAACGGCAGTGATGCCGTAAGACAGCCAGACATAAAGCCCGTGTCTGCCCATCGCGATGAATTCGGCAAATGAGTTAAATTCCATCAGGACTCCAGAAGCTTGCGGACCCACTTGCGCTTACGCTCGTGCCACAGAATTTCGTTGCGGGTACGCAGAATAACGATCAGAGCAAAAAACAGGTAAGTGCTCAGAATCATGATCAGCAATGGCCAGAGCATATCCGGATGCATGGAGGGCTTCTCGGTCAGCTTCAGAGTGGCTGGCTGATGCAAAGTGTTCCACCACTCCACTGAATATTTGATGATCGGTATGTTCACCACGCCGACTAACGCCAGAATCGCACCCGCCTTATAAGACGCTTCTTCAGATTCCATGGCCTGCTGCAGCGCCATCACACCGAAATACAGAAACAACAACATCAGCATCGAGGTCAGGCGTGCATCCCAGACCCACCAGGTTCCCCAGGTAGGCTTACCCCAGATAGCACCGGTCAGCAGTGCGATCACACAGAACGATGCACCGACTGGTGCAATCACCTTCGCAACCCAGGCTGCCATTTTCATCCGCCAGATCAGGTACACGGCACCGGCTACGGCCATCATCATGTAGGCGCTTTGAGCCAACAACGCCGCTGGAACATGAATATAGATAATCCGGAAGCTGTCACCCTGCTGGTAATCCGCCGGTGCATACAGAAGCCCCAGCACCAGACCGATCACGGCACTGATACCAGCTCCTAACGCCAGCCAGACAATCCAGCGCTCGGTGATGTCATAGAACCATTTGGGCGAGCCCATCCGGTGATACAGTCGTTTCAGCCACTGCCACATATTCAGTTACCGCGATAAGTTCAGTTTCAACGCTGCACCCGCAGCAAACGGAGTGAGCGCCAATGCCAGAGCCAACATGGCTCCCAACATAGCAATCTGGCCATTGTACGCCAT
>JAYNJA010000384.1:0-2064 GCA_038109705.1 Thalassolituus sp.
TCTGATCTGTGGCCGCACCAAGGCCACCGAAGGCTCCATTAAATTTAAAGGTAAAGAACTGACCAAGCTGAATGAGCACCAGATTGTGCACGCCGGTGTCGGTCGTAAATTCCAGAACCCTTCTATTTATGAAGACCTGACGGTATTCGAGAACCTGGAGCTCTCATACCCGCGCGGCCGCAATGTCTGGGGCGCACTCTTCTTCCGCCGCGACGCCGAAGTCGTGGCAAAAGTAAAAGAAATCGCCGAGATGATTTTTCTTGGCGACAAGCTGGATATGTCCGCCGATCTGCTCTCCCACGGTCAGAAGCAATGGTTAGAGATCGGCATGCTGCTGATTCAGGACCCTGAACTGCTGATGCTGGATGAGCCCGTGGCGGGCATGTCGGTATCGGAGCGCAAGCAAACGGCCGAGCTACTGCAGCGCATTACCAAAGACCGCTCGGTACTGGTGATTGAGCACGATATGCAGTTTGTGGCCGACATCGCCGACCGGGTGACGGTGCTGCACCAGGGCAAAGTCCTTTCTGAGGGCTCAATGGATCGGGTGCAGTCTGACCCGAAAGTTATCGAAGTTTATCTGGGTCACTGAGGAAAGCCGCCATGATGCAATTAACCGATTACTCCGTTGCCTACGGTCAGAGCACCATCATTGATGGCATGAACCTGACGCTCAAAAAGAACGAAATTATCGCAATCCTCGGTCGTAACGGCATGGGGAAAACCACGCTGATGAAGTCTCTGATCGGCATGATTCCGAGCCAGGGTGGCAAAGTTAAACTCGACGGCACCGAAATCACACCGATGAAAAGTTACCAGCGTGTTGGTGCAGGCATCGGCTTTGTGCCACAGGGGCGGATGATTTTTTCCACTATGACAGTGGAAGAAAATATCGAAACCGGCCTGACCAGCACCGGCAAAAAAGAAATCCCTTCCGACCTGTACAGCATATTTCCAGTGCTGGATGAAATGAAACACCGCCGTGGCGGCAACCTCTCTGGCGGCCAGCAACAGCAGCTGGCCATTGCCCGCGCTCTGGCGAGCAACCCAAGCGTACTTCTGCTGGACGAACCCACCGAAGGTATTCAGCCAAGCATCATTAAAGATATGGCGCGCACGCTGAAACAGATCCGTACCCAGCGCGGGCTTTCGATTCTGGTCTCTGAGCAGGTGCTGAGTTTTGCCCTTGATGTTGCTGACCGGATTCTGGTGATTGAAAAAGGAAAAATTGTACTGGACGTACCGGTGGAAGAAGCCGACCACGAAACGATTTCCAAGTATTTATCTGTTTAATTTTTTCTTATCACAAAGCGGGAGATTTATTTATGCGTCACGGTGATATTTCAAGTAGCCCGGATACCGTCGGTGTTGCTGTCGTGAACTACAAAATGCCACGTCTGCATACCAAAGAAGATGTACTCGACAACGCCGGAAAAATTGCCGACATGATTAAAGGCATGAAAGTCGGCCTGCCGGGGCTGGACCTGGTGGTATTCCCTGAATACAGCACCATGGGCATCATGTACGACGAAGAGGAAATGTACGCAACAGCAACGACAATTCCTGGCCCTGAAACAGACATTTTTGCTGCAGCCTGCAAAGAAGCCGACACCTGGGGAATCTTCTCGCTCACAGGCGAACAACACGAAGAACACCCGAATAAAGCACCCTACAACACCCTCGTTCTGATCAATAACCAGGGAGAAATTGTTCAGAAATATCGCAAGTGTATTCCATGGTGTCCGATCGAAGGTTGGTACCCCGGCGATCGTACTTATGTCAGCGAAGGCCCTAAGGGGCTGAAAATCAGTCTAATCATCTGCGATGACGGCAACTATCCGGAAATCTGGCGCGACTGCGCGATGCGTGGTGCCGAACTGATCGTTCGCTGTCAGGGCTATATGTACCCGGCGAAAGAACAGCAGATCATGATGGCCAAGTGCATGGCATGGGCCAACAACTGCTATGTAGCGGTTGCGAACGCTACCGGGTTTGATGGTGTGTATTCGGATTTTGGCCACTCAGCATTGGTCGGCTTTGATGGCCGCACCTTAGGCGAGTGTG
>JAYNJA010000385.1:0-2052 GCA_038109705.1 Thalassolituus sp.
CCGTCAGCATTTTCGGACGGATTGCACGGTCCTGCTTTTCTTCGTTACGCTGCGGCGCCGGTGAGATAAAACGATCCGTTTCTATCATTTGCCACCCATCGTATTACGCAGCGCAAGGCGGATCATTTCTTCTGGCGTGCTGCACTGATCGCTCACTTTCAGCAGCATTTTTGCCGCTTCCTGTGGCTTGTAGCCCAGTGCCACCAATGCACTTTCAGCCTCGGCGATGGCCTGATCCTGAGTATTCTGTTCTTTCTGATCGGCAGCGGCCCACAGAGGAGCCGGAGCCTGCCATTCTTTCAGGCGGTCGCGCATTTCTACAATAAGACGCTCCGCGGTTTTCTTGCCGACACCGGGTAAGCGCGTCAGAGAAGTTACGTCTTCGTTATGCACGCAGTTGGCGAAGGCATTGACGTCCATACCAGACAGAATCGCCAGCGCCAGCTTAGGGCCAACACCACTGACCTTAATCAGGGTACGGAAGAGAGTGCGCTGAGATTTATCGCTGAAACCGTAGAGCTGGTGAGCGTCTTCACGAATCGCAAGATGGGTATAGAGGGTGACGGGTTCGCCAATCGAACCAAGTACCGCGAATGTCGACAGAGGTGCCTGCACCTCGTACCCCACACCCTGTACGTCAATGAGTAATTCTGGAGCTTGTTTTTCGAGCAGGAAGCCCTGCAGCCGACCGATCATGTCTGTATTTTTCTTTGAGGTGATAACCGCGCATAGACTACCAGTAAATCGGGCCGGGGCTCAATCGGCCTACAAAGCACTTTTTGCGAGGAAGAGTCAGAAGACAGCTGTCAGGAAGCTCGCCCACGACGGAATGTCTTTAAGCCTGCACGGCTGATCAGACTGGCATTGGTATTGGCGTGGCACAGTGCAATAGCGAGGGCATCTGCAGCGTCTGCTTGTGGAAGACCGGGTAATGACAGCACCCGCTGCACCATATACTGAATCTGAGTTTTATCAGCTGCACCGGTACCGGCAACGGCTTGTTTGATGGTACGCGGAGCATACTCATGCACCGGCAGGTTCTGTAGCTGAGCTGCGAGGATGGCAACACCGCGCGCCTGCCCGAGCTTCAGTGCAGAATCTGCATTGCGGCCCATAAATACCTGCTCAATCGCGAACTCCTGCGGGCAGTACTCTTCGATCAGCTGATTAACTCCCTGATAGATGGTCTGCAGACGCTCGGGTAATTCACCCTTGCCAGCGCGGATACAGCCACTGGCAATGTACTGTATTTTCTGACCACCGACAGAGCTGATCAGACCGAAGCCTGTAATACGGGAGCCGGGGTCGATACCCAGAATAATTGCCACTGTTACTGTTGCTCTGGCTCAGGCCGCTCAAAAACCCATTGCTGGCCACTGGTTTTATTCTGAACTGTGAGTCGCTGCCAATCCTCTGGCAGACTGATATGACTGCATGGACTGGTCATCATCTGCGCCAGAATGGCTCCCTGGGGCGGTTCGCTGATGGCGTATTCAACTGTCAGGTGGTCGCCTTTGCGGGTCTGTTCAGTCAGTTGAACACTGTAGCCTGGGGTTGGTTTTTCTCCGGCACCTATGGTCAGAACATCATCAACAACGGTAACGCTGGCGATACGGCCGCAATGCAGTTCTGCCGTCGCAGCCAGGTTCATTGGAGTTGCTGTGCCAGCACAGGCAGTGAGGGTTGCTGCCGATATCAGTGACAAGATGGAGAGAAGATGACGCACAGGCTGCATAGATGTTCCTTCAATAAAAAAGCCGTTATTCGCCAAAACGATCGATGGCGAGATAACGGCAAGTATACAGGCCGGCTAGCGGCCTGTCAGGGGACTATCATTTCCTGTCAGGGGACTATCATTTCCCGCCTGGGGAGTGGTTTTTCCCGGCATAGACAGGTTAACGGCCGGAGAAGATAAACTCGTCTCCCTCTACATCCGCGACAATGGTACTACCCGGCATAAAGCGCCCGGACAGAATGTCCTGCGCCAGCGGGTTTTCGATCCAGCGCTGAATAGCCCGTTTCAGAGGACGCGCGCCGAATACAGGGTCATAC
>JAYNJA010000386.1:0-2036 GCA_038109705.1 Thalassolituus sp.
CCCTGTTTCCTCCGCTTGGGCCATCGGTATCACGTAACGCACGATACAGAAGATCTACGCCATAGCGCTCGGCTTCGAGTTCCGCTTTTTTCAGAAGTTCATACAAGGCGTGGTGTTCAGCTTTATCACAGGAGCGGCGTTGCTGGCGTAAAGGCAGAATCATCAACTTCCGCCAGCGCTCATACTCAGGCTGGTTCAGCATCTCCGTACTCAGGCTGCGGTCTTCGCTGTGCAACCACACTGCCGTTAACAACCAGAGAATATCCGCGCCACACTCATCCTGCATCTGCAGCAACTGCGCCTCTACACCTGGCTGTGAATATACCTTGAGCGCGCAGATCCATAACGGATTCTGCGTTGGTTCACTCCCGCGTTCTGTGGCAAACTTCGCCGCCATCAACAGCCCCTTTTTCTGTGTGTTTCCTATGATCGAGTTTACTCAGGTTTCGCTGCAGCGTGGAACTAACTTTCTGTTAGAAAAAGCCAGTCTGCGCATTCATGATGGCCAGAAGCTGGCCTTAATCGGCCCCAACGGAGCCGGTAAGTCGAGCCTGTTTGCGCTGCTTAATGGTGAACTGACCGTCGACGGCGGCGATCTGCATATGCCATCCAAGTGGCGTATCGCACACATGAAGCAGGAAGTCGAAGCCAGCGCTCGTAGCGCGCTCGACTACGCCATCGACGGCGATCATCGTTATCGTGAGATCGAAGCCGGTATGGCAAACGCCACAGACGATAATGCCCTGACCCGCTGGATGGATGCCATGGACGAACACCAGGGCTATCAGGTACCTGTAAAAGCGGAGCAGCTGTTGCACGGCCTTGGGTTCTCACAGGCTGACCTGAAGCGCTCAGTGAAAGACTTTTCGGGTGGTTGGCGTATCCGCCTGAATCTGGCGCAGGCGTTGATGATGCCGTCCGACCTGTTGCTCCTCGATCAACCAACAACCCACTTACACCTTCAAGCGACTCTGTGGCTCGAAGGCTGGCTGAAGAAGTATCCGGGCACCCTGCTGTTTATCTCCCACGACCGGGATTTTATCGACTCAGTCGCTGATCATATTGTTCACCTGCATAACCGCGAACTGACCGTGTATCCGGGCAACTACAGCGCCTATGAGCGTATTCGCGCAGAAAAACTGGCGCAGCAGCAGACGGTGTACGAGAAACAACAGGAGCGCGTGGCTGAGATTGAGAAGTTTGTGGCGCGCTTCCGGGCCAAAGCAAGTAAAGCCAAACAGGCTCAGAGCCGTTTAAAAGAACTGCAGCGCATGGAGTTGATTGCTCCTGCCCACGTTGATTCACCGTTCCGGTTTGAATTTCCGTGTTACGAAAAAATGTCGTCACCGTTACTGGCCATTGATAACGCTGATCTGGGCTACGGCGATAAAACCATTCTGCCCAACGTAAAACTCTCGATCGTCCCGGGACATCGCATTGGTCTGCTTGGCCCTAACGGGGCGGGTAAATCCACGCTACTGAAAACACTGTGCGAAGAAGTACCTCTGTTGACGGGTGAACGCAGTACCGGCGAACACTGCCACATCGGTTATTTTGCTCAGCATCAGCTTGAATCGCTGGATGTTAAAGCCACCGGCGCACTGATACTGCAACGCCTGCGTCCGAAAGCCAGCGAGCAGGAAATCCGAAACTTTTTGGGCGGCTTTGGCTTTCATGGCGATAAAGCGCTTGAAGTCATTGAGCCATTTTCCGGTGGTGAAAAAGCGCGTCTGGCACTGGCCTGCGTCGCCTGGATGAAACCGAACCTGCTGATTCTCGACGAACCGACTAACCACCTGGATATCGAAATGCGTGAAGCGTTAGCACTGGCGCTGCAAAATTTCGATGGTGCGATTCTGATCGTCAGCCATGACCGTCACCTGCTGAAATCCACCGTTGATGAATACTGGCTGGTTGATCATGGCAAGGTGCAGAGTTTTGATGGTGATCTCGACGATTACCACGAATATCTGCACAAACGCGAAGAAAATACGCCTACTGCAAGTAATGTGTCAGCGGAGAATACTGGCGCAACG
>JAYNJA010000387.1:0-2035 GCA_038109705.1 Thalassolituus sp.
GGTTACACCCAACGATTTTGATATTTACGGTCTGGTCATCCGTACCGATGCCTTATTAACCGCCGCTGAAACTGACGAGCTTGATATCAACGGACTCAGCCTGAACGAACACCCGCGCCTGGCGATCCCTGAACAGGAACTCGCGCACGTACGTGAGCTGCTGGGCAAACTGGTTAACCCAGACACACCCGACCTTCATCAACGCTTACAACGCGATCTGATTCTGCGCACACTGTTAGACCTGCTGAAAAAAGAAACACCGGCCAAACGCCCCGCCACCAGCTACGCCCACCGCAAAGCCGTGGTCGATAAAGTGAAAGCCTGGATGGATATGAATCAGGATGCGCCGCTCACCATCACTGAACTGTGCGAACTTACACACACCAGTCGCCGTACCCTGCAATACAGCTTTGAAAGTATTCTGGGTATCAGCCCGCTAAAGTTCTTAAAAACTGCACGCTTAAATCAGGTACGTCGCTCGCTGTTATCCGCTGATAATCAGGAACGCCCTATTTCTTCGATTGCCGCCGACTGGGGCTTCTGGCACCCGGGGCAATTCGGGCAGGACTATAAAAAGCTGTTTGGTGAAAGGCCGTCGGAGACGTTAAAAAACGCTAGTGAAGCCTTCTCGGCCGGTTAATACCCACTGACAGATCAGTGAGTATCAACCAGTGCTGCTGTCGCCGGGTCGTATATGACCCCCTCGATCCGTCCCGAGCGTACTCGCTCGACCGCGTCGTCGATAACGCTCAACGGTACTAAAAACCACTCCCGTGGCTTAACTGGCTTGCCAAAGCGATCAGGAATAGTCAGATCTAACTGGGCCGGTGCAAATACCCGGTGCAACAGATTTTCGAGTTTGGTGCGGTTTATACCAACAAGTTTATAAGTCGCGACAACATCAACTTTAGCCAACAGATACGTTGCTTCGTTCTCCGCACTAGCAATACGCGTTTCTACCTTGCCACCGGTAACGCCAATTTTGTGAAGCAGATCGCGGTGACTGGCAACCGTCGGATAATCTGACTGGCTGCGCAGTACATAGATAGTGCCGCTTTCGACATCGTCATCCTCCCATTGATCGCTGAACAAAGGGCCTGCATCAGGCTCGGTTACGCGGCGACCTGTATCGTCTTTATACAACGCACGCTGTAATGAACGACGCAAAATATTGCTCTCAGTGCCATTGGAGTAAATCACGCGCAAGCGAGCGTCGTTATCTCCGTTTGGCGCTTTAATGGTCTCACCGACTTCTGCGACATATGCCATCTGACCGCCCAGAATAAACAGATTAGTTCGCTCGATGCTGGCATCTTCTTTAAAGCGCCGGGTTACGCGTAGTCCATTTTTAATCTCGCGCTCCACCCGCTCAAAAATCGGCTGAAATTCGTCAAAATCTTCACAGGTTTCACGCTTAGCTACCTCGTCGACTTCGCGCTTTTGCGCAGCACTGCGCACATGCTTAAGCTCGGTTAATGAACCACCAGAAATCTCACCCAACTCAGCCAGAAGCTCATCATCACTTGGGCTGGAAGATTCATCGTCACCGTACCCCGGAGACATTTCTCTTACACTTGTCACTGCATCAGACGTACCCGATTCAGCAGTCCCATTAAGTATTCCCTGATGATCCAGCGGCGTTAACAACTCTGCGCACTCTGGTAATGCACGCAAACGATCTAAACGCGTGGCATACAGGCGCTCAAAAATATCGCCACCTTCACCATGTTGCGGAATGCGTTTGTGCTCATCGTAAAAGCGTTGTATATCTTCAAAACCCGCAACAATACGCTGCTCTTTCGCTGACAGCGTTTGTTTTTTCTCTGGCTTTGCATACTCATCAAGTTCTGCACGCAGATCATCAAGATCCATCGTAGCGACCCTCATCTTTAAATCGAACGAAGGCAGCTGCGCCTTCGGCCATTGTTTTTTCCCAGGCATCCTGCGCGCTGATAGACGGCAAGCGTCCGCGTTCCTTCTTGAATTTTATTGCCCGTAATGCCAACTCTTTCGCCTCTTCCGGGGTAAGGCGGGT
>JAYNJA010000388.1:0-1991 GCA_038109705.1 Thalassolituus sp.
CCTCTGGAGCGTACTGTTCCTGTGTTTATCAACGGCCATCATCGCCATTGTCGATGTGCCATGGCAGATTCATAGTTTTACCAAAAAAATGCGTATGTCCATGCAGGAGATAAAAGACGAGTACAAAGAGACCGAGGGGAAACCCGAGGTTAAAAGTAAGATTCGTCAGTTGCAGCGTGAAGTAGCACAGCGGCGCATGATGGCTGATGTTCCGGAGGCTGATGTCGTGATTACCAACCCGACTCACTATTCTGTTGCCTTGAAATATCAGGCTGCGGCGATGGGCGCGCCTATTCTGGTGGCAAAGGGTACCGATCAGGTCGCTTTGAAGATTCGTGAAATTGCGAAAGAACATAACGTGCCGCAGATGCAGGCACCACCGCTGGCTCGTGCACTTTATACCCATACCAAAGTCGGCGATGAAATTCCGGAGGGACTCTATATCGCGGTTGCGCAGGTGCTGGCGTATATCTATCAGATGGACAATTACGCGAAAGGTAAAGGGCCTAAACCAGAGCGCAAACCAGATATGCCTATCCCACGTGACCTCAGGGTCGATCCTGATCCTGTTCAGTAAGCTGTTTTTCCAGTTTATTGCTATTTTTTCTACCTTTTTAAATCCACTGGAACACTTCTTGCGATAAAGCCTGTGTAGACAGAATTCGATTCAAATTTTTGACGGGTGACACAATGGCAACGGCAAGCAGTGCAAATGTCGTCGGACAGTTAAAGAGCGGGGCAGCGGTTATTGTCCAGGGCAACATGGGGATTCCTGTGATGTTACTGGTTTTGCTCGGCATGATGACTTTGCCGCTGCCGCCATTTCTGTTGGATACTTTCTTTACCTTCAATATTGCGCTGTCGATTGTGGTTCTACTGGTGAGTGTCTATGCGCGCCGGCCTCTGGATTTCGCCATTTTTCCTACCATTCTTCTGATCGCAACTTTATTACGTCTTGCTCTTAACGTGGCGTCTACCCGGGTGGTGTTGCTCAACGGTCATGAGGGTGGTGATTCTGCCGGTAAAGTAATCGAGGCTTTCGGTGAAGTGCTGATCGGCGGTAACTACGCCGTCGGTCTGGTAGTGTTTATGATCCTGATGATCATTAACTTCGTGGTGGTCACCAAAGGTGCTGGCCGGGTGTCAGAAGTCAGTGCGCGTTTTACGCTTGATGCGATGCCAGGCAAACAAATGGCGATTGATGCTGATCTTAATGCCGGGTTGATTGATGCCGATCAGGCAAAACAGCGCCGTTCAGATGTCGCCGCTGAGGCCGATTTTTACGGTGCTATGGACGGTGCCAGTAAATTCGTAAAAGGCGATGCCGTCGCCGGTATTCTTATTCTGATTATTAACGTCGCTGGTGGTTTTGCGATCGGTATGGCGCAGCACAATCTCACGTTTAACGATGCGGTTTCTGCTTATACCTTGCTGGCGATTGGTGACGGTCTGGTGGCTCAGATTCCATCGCTGTTACTGTCTACTGCAACCGCCATCATGGTGACCCGTAACGGCACCGATGAAGACATGGGCGAGCAGGTCTTTGGCCAGATGTTTGCGTCGTCCCGCGCGCTCGCTGTCTCTGCAGGGCTTCTGTTGTTGATGGGGCTTGTTCCGGGAATGCCCCACACGGTTTTTATCAGTGCAGCCTTGATCGCAGGCATCGCGGCATACGTCATTCACTGGCGCAAAGAGGGCGGTCAGCTGGGAGATGCAGTGGCCAGGCGCCTTGGTGTCCAGAGCCCAGCGAACGTGCCGGCAACCGGAAATACCGGAGCAGTAAAAAATGCGTTGGCTGCACCGCAGGAAAAAGCCGCAGAAGCCATGAAGCAGCTCGAAGTAAAAGAGCTGGGTTGGGACGATGTTGAGCCTGTTGATCGTGTTGGTCTGGAGGTGGGTTATCGCCTGATTCCTCTGGTGGACAAAAACCAGGGGGGGCAGTTACTCAGTCGTATTAAGGGGGTCCGCCGTAAGTTATCCCAAGAGCTGGG
>JAYNJA010000389.1:0-1988 GCA_038109705.1 Thalassolituus sp.
AGTGAACTCGGACAGGGCACGGTTGAGTGGCAGCCAAACTTCGACGGCACCATGGACGAGCCATGCACTCTGCCGGCGCGCCTGCCGACTGTGATGCTGAACGGCACCACAGGTATTGCTGTGGGTATGGCGACAGATATTCCGCCGCACAACGTACGCGAAGTGGCCAGTGCCTGTATTCGCCTGTTAGACGAGCCAAAGGCCGACATCGACGAGCTGTGCGAACACGTTATCGCGCCAGACTTTCCGACCGACGCTGAGATCATCACTCCGCGTGATGAACTGAAGCGCATGTACCGTACCGGTAAGGGCTCGGTGAAAATGCGTGCGGTCTACACCATCGAAGATGGCGATATTGTGATCACGGCACTGCCGCATCAGGTGTCCGGCGCTAAGATTCTGGAGCAGATTGCGGCCCAGATGAACGCTAAGAAGCTGCCTCTGGTGACGGACTTACGTGACGAATCTGACCACGAAAACCCGACCCGTCTGGTGATTGTGCCTAAGTCGAACCGCGTTGATACCGCAGCGGTGATGGCACACCTGTTTGCCACCACCGACCTTGAGCGCAACTACCGCGTAAACATGAATGTGATTGGTCTGGATGGTCGTCCTCAGGTCAAAGATCTGAAGACCATGCTCACTGAGTGGCTCGAATTCCGTACGACAACCGTCCGTCGTCGTCTGCAGTTCCGCCTCGACAAAGTACTTGCCCGCCTGCATATCCTCGAAGGTTTGCTGGTGGCCTTCCTTAATATCGATGAAGTTATCGACATCATCCGTACCGAAGACAAGCCGAAGCCGGTACTGATGGAGCGTTTCGGGATTTCTGATATTCAGGCTGAAGCTATCCTCGAACTGAAACTCCGTCACCTCGCTAAACTGGAAGAAATGAAAATCCGCGGCGAGCAGGACGAGCTGGAAAAAGAGCGCGACATGCTCGAGAAGACGCTGGGTTCTGAGCGTCGCCTGAAGACTCTGATCAAGAAAGAACTGACCGCCGATGCCGAACAGTACGGTGACGAGCGTCGTTCTCCGGTCGTGACCCGCGCCGAAGCCAAAGCTTTCAGCGAAACCGAACTGGTGTCTGCCGAGGCCGTGACCGTGGTGCTGTCTCAGAAAGGCTGGGTACGAGCAGCAAAAGGCCATGATATCGACGGCGCAGCGCTGAGCTACAAGGCGGGCGACAGCTTCCTGACTTCCTCTAAGGGTAAGTCAAACCAGAATGCCATCTTCCTGGATAACACCGGGCGCTCGTACAGTCTGGCGGCGCATACGCTGCCATCTGCAAGGGGCCAGGGTGAGCCATTAACTGGCAAACTGAATCCACCGGCGGGCAGCTTGTTCATTAATACCCTGATGGGCAAAGACGATGAACAATACCTGCTGACCACCGATGCCGGCTACGGCTTTATCGCCACACTGGCGGATATGCAGAGTAAGAACAAAGCCGGTAAGACACTGATTACCGTGCCGGATAACGCGAAGATTCTGCCGCCTGTGCCAATAACCGAGCCTGAGAAGAGCTGGATTGCAGCCATCAGTAACGAAGGTCGTATGCTGGTCTTCCCAGCCGCTGACGTACCTCAGATGGCCCGTGGCAAAGGCAACAAGATGATCAACATCAACAGCGCCCGTGCAGCCACACGCGAAGAACTGATGGTGGCGACCGTTGCGTTTACTGAAGGTGATACGCTGCTGGTGCATGCTGGCAAGCGTCACCTGAAACTCAAGTTCTCAGATCTTGAGCATTATCAGGGCGAGCGTGGACGCCGCGGTAACAAGCTGCCACGTGGCTTCCAGAACGTGGATGCGATGGAAGTGGTCAGCGCGGCAGGTTCCTGACGGAATCTGCCCCGTGCTTGCTTAATTCAGATCGTCAGAGGCTACCAGTACGGGTAGCCTTGGTTCCGGACGGATAACATCAACCACATCCTCAGAGGTAATGTCTGGGGTGCGCTGAGTGCCGGTAGTCGTTGTACTGGCAA
>JAYNJA010000390.1:0-1956 GCA_038109705.1 Thalassolituus sp.
GCTTCCTGCACGCTGTATACCTCGAGCCCTTCACGGCGACGTGAATCAGGGATAATCGGATAACGGGATTCGGTATGAGTCAGTGGTACCGGGTCTGATGTTTCTTCAAAAATATTCACAATTGGCGTGCAGCCTAAAGCGAACATTCCCGCATTGACCTGATGTTCCAGTTCACTGTCGCTTTCGCGCAGATAGAGATACACATTCAGCGTGTTGGAATAGGAGTCGTTCAACGCGACATCCAACTGAGTCAGGTCGATAAACTGGAATTTTTCCTGGAAGGCAAAAAACTCAGTCAGCAGACGGTAGCCCATAAAGGCCGTCTGCGGATAAGGCAGGATGCCCTCTTCAATATCAAAACCGACCTGCTCAAGACAGTCTGAATTAAGGAATACCGGGCTGACATCACTTTCACCGTTGGCAACAACAACCTTAAAACATTTCGTCAGAATCAGGTCATACAATGGATGTACGTGCTGCGCCTGACCTTTTAAGAATAAGCGAATCCGCGACAAATCCATTTCTGACACATTGAGATCATCACTTAATGTGCGGAAGGAAATTTTTAATACCGCAGCAGCACCCTGGACATCAAAGCTACCCGGCGCCACAAACGGGCGCGGCATCAGCTGAGCGTTATCGACTCGCAGCGGCAGCAGATCTACCGGGTAAGCTGTTGTAAAGCGGCACTCTGAGTCCCCCGCATCGGTATCCAGCAGCATTCCCTTGGGAATTTTGACCGGTGCATCCAGATCATCCAGCGGGGAAAACTGTGCTATCGCCATTGACGGAATAGGACGCAGATAATGCGGATACAGGGTCTCCAGCATTGCGTCTGTCAGCTCCGGGAAATCATCACTCAGTTTCTGTTGAATACGCGCATTCAGAAACGCAAAACCTGACAGCAGGCGCGCAACTAACGGGTCATCAACCGTATCTGTGCCCAACTTCAGGCTTTCAGCAACAGAGGGATGCTGGCGAGCAAAATCACTCGCTGACTGTTTGATAAAAGCGAGTTCTTTCTCGTAGTGATAAAGAAGCCTGTCACTCATGCTCAGAAAATCTCCGACACATTGACGGTCTGGTTGACGGGGTTCAAGGCAGACTCAAAAATAATTAATTCCTGAAGCGGGTTCACGTTCAGTGACGCTTCTACACGAAACCGGATCGTAGGATCTTCGTTATCGAGTACCGCGTCTGTTTTCACTTTGACCGAGCGGATACGCGGCTCAAATTTCAGTACGGCCTTTTCAATACGACGGCAAAAATCAGTGCGGCTGTTGTACGACGTCATATTGATCGTCGACAGATCTGGCAAGCCATAATTCAATACAGAATCATCCAGATGGCTGTAGCCTTCAGGCGGAGAAACACAGCAGTAACGCGTATTAAACAGGTTCTCCAGATCACGCCGGATGCTTTCACGCAGCGTACGTACAATCTGATGACTCTGGCGGAAGTCGGTCGACTTATTCTGCTCAAGAAAGCGATCAAATAACGGCGGTATCAGCAGTTTTTCTTTACGATCGGTCATATTACACCTTGCCTATATCGATCTGATTGAGCGATGTTGTCAGCTTCAGCTCAGACACCAGATGATCCACCGAGTAGTGGGTCTTAAGATGCACAAGACTGGAGTAATAACCGGGCTTTCCTGGTTCTTCATCAACGACTACACGAGCTTCCCGCAACGGGTAGCGAGCCATCATTTCCCATGATAGGTCGTCCCGGCCGGTGGTGTACTGATCCAACCAGTTCTGCAGAAAACGCTCACAGGATTCCGCCGTGGTATAAGAACCAATCTTGTCCCGCACGATGACTTTAATGTACTGAGCTACGCGGGACCCACAGAGTATCTGCTGCAACATCGAGCTGATACGGGCGTTGGCCGTCGCAGATTTACTGCTATACACCTTAGGAATCTGAATCGACGGACAATTATTAAACACCGCATAT
>JAYNJA010000391.1:0-1935 GCA_038109705.1 Thalassolituus sp.
AGTCGACAGGACTCAGACAGGATACTGACATGCACATCCCGGCCTCTGTACAGAACAGTGGCTGCCTCTACCTTCACGGTTTTCTCAGCTCACCTGCGTCTGAAAAGGCGCAGCAGATGATGGCGTTGTTCCGTGAATACCCGCAGCTCGGCACATTGAGTGCACCTTTTATTCACGCCTCACCGGCAGAAGCCATAGCCCTCGCTGAGGACGAACTCAAAAAGCTGATGGCAGTGCACGATCACGTCTGGATTGTGGGTAGTTCACTCGGTGGTTTTTACGCTACCTGGCTGGCGGAAAAATATCAGCTGCCAGCTGTGTTGATTAATCCAGCAGTACGGCCGTTTGAACTTTTCCGCCACTATTTGGGTGAACACACCCATTACCACACGGGCGAGACATTCCTGCTGGAAGAACAGCATCTCGATCAGCTCGAGGCGCTTAACTGCACGGAAATTCAGCATTCGGATAAACTGCTGCTGTTGCTACAGACTGCCGACGAAACCCTCGACTACCGCCACGCCGCAGAGCTTTATCGCAATTGTCCGGGGTGGTTAGAAGGCGGCGGTGATCACAGTTTTCAGCGTTTTATCGAGCGGATTCCGCAGGTATTAGGGCATCTTTCGCGTTGTTTTGGATAAGTCGTCTCATTCAGAAAGAACGGCACGCAGCGCCGGAGTGTAAATCCCCCGGCGCGTGGGTATACTCCGTGGTAGTTATGAATCCATGCTGTGACAGAGGAACAGATGTCAAAGCAATACACCGCCTCTTCGATTGAAGTTCTCAGTGGTCTTGATCCGGTCCGTAAACGCCCGGGGATGTACACAGACACCACCCGCCCGAACCACCTCGCTCAGGAAGTGATCGATAACTCGGTGGACGAGGCCCTTGCTGGCCACGCCACTAAGATCGAAGTCACCCTGCATGGCGATGGTTCCATGACCGTGCTTGATGACGGCCGTGGTATGCCGACGGATATCCATCCGGAACACGGCATTTCAGGTGTTGAGCTGATTCTCACCCAACTCCACGCCGGTGGTAAATTCTCCAACGACAACTACCAGTTCTCTGGTGGTCTGCACGGTGTGGGTGTTTCCGTTGTGAACGCGCTGTCGCAGGTGGTTGAAGTGACTATCTGGCGTGATGGGCAGGTACAGCGCATCGGTTTCAAAGATGGCTATAAAGCCCTCGAACTTCAGGTAGTCGATACCTGCGGTAAGAAGCGCACGGGTACCAGTGTTCGTTTCCTGCCTGATCCTAAGTATTTTGATTCTCCTAAGTTCTCGGTAGCTCGTCTTAAGCACGTGCTGCGGGCGAAAGCGGTTCTGTGTCCGGGCCTGCGTATTATTTTTCATGCGCCAAATGCCGAAGACAGTGCTGAGTGGTACTACGAAGACGGCCTGAAGGATTACCTCAAGGTCAGCACCACTGGCTGGGAATCCATTCCGGATGCACCATTCACAGGTTCAATGACGGGTGAAACTGAAGGCGTCGACTGGGCTGTGCTCTGGCTGCCAGAAGGTGGTGAGTTAGTTCAGGAAAGCTATGTAAACCTGATTCCTACCGCCCAGGGCGGTACGCATGTAAATGGTTTCCGCTCAGGGTTACTGGATGCGCTGCGCGAATTCTGCGAATTCCGGAATCTGCTGCCGCGCGGCATTAAACTGACACCGGATGACCTCTGGGAGCGTTGCGCCTATGTACTGTCGGCTAAGTTGGCCGATCCGCAGTTTGCAGGCCAGACCAAAGAACGTTTGTCGTCGCGTGAAGCGTCGGCTTTTATCTCTGGCGTAGTGAAAGACGCTTTTGCCTTGTGGCTTAACGAGAATATCGGTGATGCTGAACGCCTCGCCGAAATGGCCATTTCCAGCGCGCAGTCGCGTCTGCGTAAATCGAAAAAGGTTGCCCGTAAGAAGATTACTCAAGGTCCTGCAC
>JAYNJA010000392.1:0-1931 GCA_038109705.1 Thalassolituus sp.
ATCGTAACTGAACAGATATTGAAGGTAGCCACTATGGACCGCGCACTTTACATCGCCATGTCCGGGGCCAAACAGAATACCTATGGGCAGACGGCGCACGCGAACAACCTCGCCAACGTCAGTACCACAGGTTTCCGCTCTGACTATACCCAAAGCCGTGCTCAAGGCGTGTTCGGTGATTATTTCCCGTCGCGTGCGTATGCCATGACCGAGCGTCCGGCGAGCGACATGACCATGGGACCATTAGTAGAAACCGGTCGCAACCTCGATCTCGCGATTGAAGGCGATGGCTGGTTCGCGGTAGTCGGCCCGGATGGCCAGGAAGCCTACACCCGCGCCGGTGATCTCAGTGTTGATCCTTTTGGTCGCCTGGTAAACGGCAGTGGTCGTCAGCTGATCGGTGATGGTGGTCCGGTGACTCTTCCTGAGTTCGAAAAAATCGATATTTCTAAAGCCGGTATCGTCACCATTCAACCAATGGGTGAAGTGCCTGCCGGAGTAGCCGAGCCCGTACAGCTCAAACTGGTGAATCCAGACCCTGAACTTCTTGAAAAGGGCGAAGACGGTCTCTTCCGTTTCCGCGAAGAGGGCACGCCGCCAGCGCAGCCAGACCTTAACGTCACCGTGCTGGGCGGCTTTACCGAAAACAGTAATGTGAATGCAGTGACCGAACTCACCAGCCTTATTCAGCTGAATCGTCAGTATGAAATGCAGGTGAAAATGATGAAGCGTGTGGATGAACTTGCCGCCGCGACCACACAAATCATGTCGAATCAGTAACAGGAGCCTGAATTATGATGAACGCACTCTGGGTCAGTAAGACAGGACTGGAAGCACAGGACCTGGCACTGACCACCGTATCCAACAACCTGGCCAACGTCGCTACTACCGGCTTTAAAAAAGACCGTGCGGTATTCGAAGATCTGATTTACCAGATCCAGCGTCAGCCAGGTGCCAACAGCTCCGCCGATAGCCGCCTGCCATCCGGCCTGCAGTTGGGTACCGGTGTCCGCACTGCGGGTACGCAGAAAGTATTTACCACCGGTTCGCTGGAAATTACCGATCAGCCGTTAGATATCGCTGTAAATGGTCGGGGCTTTTTTCAGATCCAGATGCCCGACGGCAACATCGGTTATACCCGTAACGGTACCTTCCACATCAATAATGAAGGTGTGGTCGTTAACGTGAACGGCTATCCGCTGGAGCCGCAGATCACTATTCCGGATCAGACCAACCAGCTGACCATAAGCGAAGACGGTATCGTACAGGCGACCATGTTTGGTGATCCGAACCCAACGCAGCTGGGTCAGATCGAAACCGTCGATTTTATTAACCCTGCGGGCCTTCAGGCGGCCGGTGGCAATATCTTCTTAGAAACAGCCGCCAGTGGCGCGCCCCAGGGCGGTGTACCTGGTGAGGCAGGTTTTGGCCCTGTGATCCAGGGGGCGCTCGAAAACTCCAACGTCGAAGTGGTAGAAGAGTTGGTGAAAATGATCACAGTCCAGCGCTCCTACGAAATGAACTCCAAAGTGGTTTCTGCTGCCGACCAGATGCTGCAGTTCCTGACTCAGAACACCTGATGGAGGTGTGAAATGAAACGTGTGCTTATTAAATTCACAGCCTCACTCATCACTGTGTTTACGGTCGCTGGTTGTTCAACCGTTCAGCCAGATCGCGACGTATTTCCCGATGATCCGAACTTTGCACCGGTTTCAGCACAAAGCCTGGAGGCTCCGCCAACGAACGATGGTTCGCTGTTTCAGCCGCGTTACAGCTTTGGCCTGTACACTGACCAGCAAGCGACCCGTGTTGGTGACATCATTACCGTGATCTTTGATGAGCAATACCAGTCGTCAAAATCCGCAGAAACCGTCGCTGATAAGTCATCCAGTAACAACATGGCCGTACCCTCATTGATGGGTACAGTACCG
>JAYNJA010000393.1:0-1930 GCA_038109705.1 Thalassolituus sp.
CTGACGAACGGATCTGACCAAAGGATGCCGTCCGTGGTGAACCTACCGTCGGAATACCCGACTCAAACGATTCTGCCCAGCCTGTATCACCCACTGGTGTCAGACCTTCCGGGTTACGGAAGTTGGCCAGTGCCACCTGCCCGAGTGTCTGTGCCTGACCGTTGGTAAAGCGGGCGAAGATAATACCTTCTTCGTCCACTTCAAGGCCCGTCAGTCGACCCGTTGCATAGCCGTTCTGATTTACTTCGTTCACCGAGAACTCACTGCCAAACTGGGTAGAGCCGGTCAGTGACAACTGGAAGTTGGAGTTCGTTGGCGGATCTGTCAGCGGCAAGCCACCTTCGAGCACGTTGGTCGAGGTCATCGCGCCTGTCGCATCACCATTATCATCCACTGGGTCCCAGTTGGTGATGTAAATATCGCCAGTGGCGATCTCATCAAGCGTACCGTCCTGGTTAAAGAATATTTCGAAGCGTGCGCGTGAAGGCTCCAGGTTATCCGGGAATGGCAGCGCCGGGTCAGGGTCACCTACGTCGTTACCATCAACCAGTACATACATAGCCCAGACGTTTTGCTCTGTCGGACGGGTTGGGTCCAGTGGCTCTTTCACGAAGAACTGAGTCATTACATGGGCGTTACCCAGGCTGTCGTAGATGGTAGTCGACGTTGCGTGGTTGTAGGTGTCCTGATTGTCTGGATCAAACGAGTTAAGGATGTAGTTGCTGTACTCATCATCAGTCAGAGCACCGAATATACCGGACACTACAGGCTGAGGATCACGCATCACAAAGCCTTCGTTGAAGATGAAGTTCACAGTACCACCTACTGCGGCAGCTTCATCCGCAGCGGTTGTGCCACCGAGAACGACCGGACCAGTACCCTCTGCGCCCTGAACTACGATCGAATCTGTTACAACCGGGCTGTCGATAAGTACTTTAATATCACGGCCAATTTCGTTGGTAATAATCAGATCACCCGACGAATCGATCTCGGCGCGGAAGCCCGGGAGCGTTGTCGCACGGTAGGTGTTGATTTCGTCCGCGAGTTCTTCAAGGCTGGTTGATTCAAGTACCTGACCATTCAGGGTCAGTGTCATATCATTGCCCGGGCTGTTATAGCCAGACAAAGGAATCGTCATCACGGTTTCTGCAGAAGCGGTAACACCTGGCTGCTGGTTAAACAGAGAAACGATTTCGTTGGCTTCCGCGTGCTCTGGAATGACAATCTCGGTTTCTTCGCCATCTGGATTAATCAGAGTGACACGCTGTTCCGGGTATTCATTGCTTACCCCTTCGATACCAGTAACCAGGAGTGATGAATCATCCGGATTCACCTGGAGAATACCGTAGAGATCGCCTTCCGCAACATCGACACCACTGGCAGAAATATTGGTCACCGAAATGATCGAGGCTTCACCTGCTTCTACCGCTGTCAGCTGGAGTTTGTACTGTGGCGGCACGACTCTTGGCTCGGTCTCAATGGCTGATGCCTGCACACCGATATAGCTGTCAGCATCCTGGCTGTTCAACTGGCGGTTAATACTTGCCGCTAACTGCTGCACAGAGCGGTATTCTTCGTCGAGGCTGATGACAACCGAGCCACTACGATTGTCGCTATCTGGCGCGGGTACTGTCAGGTTAATACGGAAACTGTTAGTGCGGTCTACTTCATCCTGGCCAGTAACAACAAACATGCTGTCAAAGCCAAGTTCTGTTACGGCCTGTGGCTCAACTGCAGTTGGCGTAATTGAGATACCTTCGCCTGCGCCTACCTGAGTGTTCGTGAATACTAACTGGCCACCAACGGCATCAACCGTCACCTTGCCCGACAGACCACCAGCACCGATGTAGACGTCGATCTGCTGCTGAATGGCAACTGCTAATGCATCAAGGTTGGCAATCACGCCAACAATTAGTCCTAATCTTTTCAT
>JAYNJA010000394.1:0-1923 GCA_038109705.1 Thalassolituus sp.
CCCATTGGGTGCGCTCACTGGTGCAGTCGACGACTTCGGCTGTCGAGATTGAAGGGTTGGAGCACCTTGACCGGGGAACCTCTTACCTCTGGTTATCAAACCATCGTGATATCGCCATGGACCCAACGCTGGTCAACTACGCGCTTATCGCCAGTGGTTGGCGCACTGCGCAGATTGCGATAGGCGACAACCTGCTGGAAACCTCGCTGCTCGCGGATCTGATGCGACTGAATAAAAGTTTCATTGTCCGCCGTAAAATCACTGATCGCCGTGAAAAACTGCGGGAACTGCAGCGCTTGTCGGCATACATTCATCACGCCCTTGATGACGGTCACTCCGTCTGGCTTGCTCAGCGGGAAGGCCGGGCGAAAGATAATCTCGATCACACAGATACCGCAGTATTGAAAATGCTGGCGCTGAGTGGTCGTGAGCAGCAGTTGGATTTTTCACAGACCATGGTGCGGCTTCGTCCGGTTCCGGTATTGGTGCAATACGAATGGGACCCATGTGATCTGTTGAAGGCTCGTGAGCTGGTGGCGCTGGAAACAACAGGTCAGTATCTCAAGCAGCCGGGAGAAGATACACACAGCATTATTCGTGGACTGAAGGGCCCCAAGGGACGGGTGCGAATCTGTTTCGGGCGGCCTCTGTCAGGTGCCAGCCTTGAAGGGGCCCAGGTTATGGCGAGTGAAGCTGACCAACAGATTGCATCCATGAAAGTGCTTTTTCCGGTGAACTATGCTGCGCTGCGCCTGCTGCAGCAGGACTTTGGATTGTATCGTGAGCTTCGTCCTTCATATCCAGAAGGGATGGAGTTGCCGTTGGTTGAGTTGCGTGGTCGTTATGTCGGTGAGCCAGAGCTGGTGGCGGTACGTTTATTGAAAACTTATGCAGCCCATCTGATTGCGACCCTCAGAAACACAGCGGCCGTCTGAAGACGGCCGCTGTGATTACTTTTTAAATTCTGATAGTCAGCGTATTACTGTGCGTTAAGCAGCTCGGTAATGCGCAGATCCACTGAATTGCGGATACTCACATCCGGGAACTCCTCCGTAATCTTACGGAAGTAATCCAGTGCCTTAATGCGATTGGCATCCACGTTAAACGGGCTCATATAAATAAGACCCATCTGGTAGAGCGCCTTTGCGCGGATTTCATCACCGGAGGCTTCATTTTCATACACTATGGTGTAGACAGCTTCAGCATCGGCGGTGCGGTTTTCAGTAATCGCACGCTCGCTCATCGGGTTGAGTTCATCGTCGTATGGAACATTAGGACGATTCAGCAGAGCTTCGCGGTCGACGTTATCCAACAGATCCGCTGCGTCTACTTTTACCGGTTCGGCATCACGTTCGTTGAGAATAGCAAGGTGGTGTTGAATGCGTCCGGCAAGGCGTGAACGGGGGAATTCTTTACGATGCTTCTGGAAGTACTCACGGGCGAGGACATCATCGCGACCATCGTTAAAGCGGTTCATATAGATCAGACCGATCTGATACAGCGCAAGTGACTTCATGTTGTCGGTGTAGTCTTCGGCGTTATAGCCCATCAGATAGGTATCAACCGCTTTCTGTGTCTGACCACGACTGATGGCTTGAACGGAGTATGTCAGCAGGTCAGGTTCTTCTTTAAGCGCCGCAGCTGCACGGACACGGACATTTTCTTCGTATTTCGCAACTTCATAGGCACCGGTGCCAGCAACAGCAAGAGGCGCAGGCCCAGCACAGGCGGATAACAGAAGTGGCAGGCTCAGTGCGGCGACGCGCAGCGATAAGGTCAGCTTTGACAGCATATAAGAAAATCCTGTATGTCTGATAAGTACCCGACGTCGGGTGATTCACTTCATGTGAATACACCCTAGTCTAAAGACCTGTACAGGGGATGCAAAGGCCAATCAGGTCAGATTACGGACGAAACGAGCAC
>JAYNJA010000395.1:0-1919 GCA_038109705.1 Thalassolituus sp.
GCCAATTGATCTGGATTGTTGTACTCGCCGCTGGCGTGCAGGCGATTTATGGCTCGTTTATGGTACTGAGCGGGTTGGAGTACGGATTTTTTGAAGTGAAAACGCGATATCTCGGCGTAGCGACAGGTACTTACCTCAACCGCAACAGCATGGCCGGATTGATGGAGCTTTCACTGGCCTTGGGTATCGGTATGCTGCTGGCCCAACCTACCCGCTATTATGGTTCTTTCCGCCAGCGTATGCGCCAGCTGATTCGTATGCTTTTAAGCCCAAAAGTGCTTTTACGTTTACTTCTGGCTGTGCTGGTTATTGCTTTGGTTCTGACCCGCTCGCGCATGGGCAATACAGCATTCTTTGCCAGCCTGATGGCTACCGGTGCGCTGGCGTTGGTATTAATGCGTAATAAGACCACGGCAACAACGATACTGTTGGGCAGCCTGCTGGTGATCGATATTGCGATTGTTGGTACTTTCTTTGGCGTAGACAAAGTAGCAGAGCGCTTACAGGCAACCAGCACAGAGAAAGAGAGCCGGGACGAAGTAACCCGGGATACGCTGGCGTTGTTTCAGGAGTACCCTGTGACTGGCACCGGTGCTGGTACCTTTACCTATATTTTCCCGGCGTTTAAGGGTGAGGACATCCGCTCTCAAGCGTATTACAACAATGCCCACAACGATTATGCGCAATTTCTGGCTGAATTCGGGCTACCTGCGACCGCAGCATTGGGTGGCATAGTGTTGTTCTCACTCTGGTGGGGCATTACCGCTATGAGGCAACGTAACAGTCACTTTTATCAGGGCGTTGGTTTTGCCTCGACTATGGCCATAGTGGCAATCGGTATTCACTCTACGGTGGACTTTAACTTACAGATTCCTGCCAATGCGGCGGTTTTTGTCGTTATACTGGCGCTCGCTGCGGTGGCCCGTTGGGCCCCACATCAATCTTCTTCCCGTAAATCCCGAAGACGCCGGAAAACTTCATGATTCTGAATGCTCGTCGCTTAACGCTCTCCGTGAATGAAAGTGGTAAAGACTATGTCGTTGGTGACATACACGGGCACGTATCGCAGTTGCATGAGCAGTTGAATGCTCTTGGATTTGATAAATCGCAGGACCGTTTAATTTGTGTCGGTGATCTGATTGATCGTGGCCCTGAATCGATTGAGGCACTGGCACTACTGGAAGAGCCATGGTTCTTTTCTGTGTTAGGAAACCACGAGTACCTGATGGTCAGTGGCATGAAGTACCAGAACAGCAAAGATCGGATGATCTGGCTGAATCATGGTGGCGACTGGATTATGCAGACGGATTCCAGCCAGTGGCAGCCTTGGTTTGAGCAGATTGAGGCATTACCTCTCAGTATTGAAGTGACCAATAGCGAAGGCGTGAAATACGGTATTGTGCATGCTGACTTTCCAGCAAAACATTGGGATGACTTTGCTGGTTTCGATCAGGATCAGCTGTACCGCTGCATCTGGTCTCGCAGTAACTTCAACAGCCGCGCTGAACATAGTATTCGCGGTGTTGATTACCTGTTTCATGGGCATTCAATTACCGATTTCGAGTTAAAACTCGGCAACCGTTTCTATATTGAACCGGGTGTGTTTCTTGGGAATGAGTTCATTATTAGACAGCTGTAAGATATTTTTAGAGCTAAACAGTTGACAATATGACAGAACGAGCCATAATTACGCGTATTGCGCACATTCTTGTGTGAGTGAGATGTGAATTTTATGGCTACTTCTTGAGGAGTGGTTTCATGTGGGCTTCCGTTGGAAGCCTTTTTTTTGCCTGTTTTTTGGGTTTCGCTGTGGAGCCCTGTTCGCCGATAGCAAAATACGCTGATCGGCTCCTACAATCTTGAGACATTCCCGATACCTCAGATATACGCAACACCGTAGGAGCCGTTCAAACCGCGAA
>JAYNJA010000396.1:0-1916 GCA_038109705.1 Thalassolituus sp.
CTTGTGGCCATCGGCCATGGCAAAATCACACTGATACTCCCGAACATCGAATTGCAATGCTCCAACAGCCTGAATTGCATCAATGCAGTAGAGCACTCCTGATTTCATGCAGGCCTCGCCAATTCGGCCCAGATCAAGGCGAATCCCAGAGGCATACTGCACTGCAGACACAGAGATGAGGCGTGGTTTGTCGGCGATGGCACTGAGAATTTCGGCCTCAGGGTGCTCACCTTTGACAGAAACTTTCTTAACCACAACGCCTTTGCTCTGGAGCGACTCCCATACAATTGAGTTTGATGGAAACTCCTCATCAGGGATCACAACAACATCACCCGCTTGCCAATCAATGCCATAAGCAACAAACGACAGTGCTTCTGAGGTGTTTTTCACCAGAGCGATTTCTGACTGATCAGCATTCAGAAGCTCCGCCAGATTACTTCGAAGGGCTGATTCTGTCTCCAGCCAGGCGGGATAGCCTGCGGCACCAGACGCCATGTTCTCCCCGGCAAATTGCGCGACCGCCTCACTAGCAGCCCTTGGCCAGGGCGCAACGGCTGCGTGATTCAGATAACAGAGTGTTTCATTCACCGGAAACTCGTTGTTGTCCATTTCAGTGCGTCCTTATCTGCTGTTAAGATGTGCTTTCATGTAAAAGGAATCATGCTACCGTCATGTCAGACAATATTCATCGTTCTTCGCAAGATCCTCACGCCTCCTTCCGCTTTATCGGTGCGACACCGGTAGAGTCGCTCAATATCAGCATTGAGCATTACGAACACATTAAGACCGGAGCGCTGCAGTATCACATTCGCAGCGAACACGACGAAAAGGCATTCCTGCTTGCCGTCAGGACGATGCCGCACGATTCGACGGGTGTAGCGCATATTCTTGAGCATACCGCACTCTGTGGCAGTGAACGCTACCCAGTACGCGATCCGTTCTTCATGATGACGCGCCGCTCGCTGAATACCTTTATGAACGCGATGACGAGCAGCGACTGGACGGCATACCCATTTGCGTCTCAGAACGACAAAGACTTCTACAACCTGCTCGATGTCTATCTGGATGCGGTATTTTTTGCCAGATTGCATGAGCTGGATTTCGCCCAGGAAGGTCACCGTGTTGAAGTTAAAGACCCGGACGACCCAGAGTCTCCGCTCGAGTTTAAGGGTGTCGTATTCAATGAGATGAAAGGCGCGATGTCATCGCCGGTGTCTCAGCTATGGCAGGGCATCAGTGCTGAGCTGTTCCCGACGACGACCTACCACTACAACAGTGGTGGTGAGCCTGAAAACATTCTCGACCTGAGCTACGAAGAGTTGCTCGAGTTCTACCGCACGCACTATCACCCAAGCAACGCCATTATTATGACCTTTGGCGATCTTGATCTGGCTGATCTGCAAAGTCGTATGGACGCTCAGGCTCTGAGTCGCTTTGATGCTCAGACCCGCCAGTGGCGTGTAGAGCCTGAGCAGCGCTATAGCGAACCGCAGGTAAAAGAAGCGGTGTACGGGGTGGATTCAGATGACCTGAGTGGCAAAACGCATCATGTAATGGGTTGGCTGCTTGGTGATTCGATCGACCTGGATGCACAGTTGGAAGCGAACCTTGTGTCGCAGGTGCTACTGGACAACAGTGCCTCGCCGTTGCGCCGGGCGCTGGAAGAATGTGGCCTCGGTAGCGCGCCTTCACCGCTTTGCGGGCTTGAAGATTCGAACCGTGAAATGAGTTTTATGTGCGGCATCGAAGGCAGTGAGCCTGAACACGCTGATGCACTCGAAGCGCTGGTGCTGGATACTTTGCAGAAAGTTGCCGACGAAGGCGTGCCGCAGAGCATGGTTGATGCAGCGCTGCATCAACTTGAATTGCATCAACGGGAAATCGGCGGAGATCACTATCCTTACGGGCTGCAGTTA
>JAYNJA010000397.1:0-1910 GCA_038109705.1 Thalassolituus sp.
CAGTGTTAATCACAGCTTCCAACTGGTTGCCCTGATCTGCAGTGACAATTTCAGACGGTAAAGCCGTGGCATTACTCGATGATAGGCGCTGCTTCATCTGCTCACGCCAACGCGCCGCCAGAATCGCAGCCTCAGCAGCTTTTTCAATCATTGCCGGTTTATCGGCCACCAAATCACGAACAAGATTCAGGCGACGCAAAAATTCGCCGTATAAACGGTCAAACTCTGCATCCACCTCGCTACTGTTCAACGGCTCAATCATAGCCAGAACATCGGTTGTGTAATCACGTACATCACGGAACGCATCCCAGGCAGCACGGCTCTGATCGACCGACTCTACCGCCTTCACACTCTGCTGCAGCATGGCACCGCTGCGTTCGCCAAAGTCTGAGAAAAACCCCCACAAAGCCATGTTGTAAAACACGATCAGGCCCACAAAGCTCAACATCAAACGGGTAATAATTTTCATACCGAAATCCTTGTTTTAATGCGGCAATGCCGGAAGCGACATTGGCTTATCATCACCCTGAAGTGTATGTAGAAACGCTTTCAGATCAGTCAGATCCTGCGGCGTCATAGGCACAGTAGCCATCTCCGGCGAACGCGACGGGCGCGGTATCCCGCCACTCAGATAATGCACCAGCACAGAATCCAGGTTGGCCAGAGAACCGTTGTGCATATATGGCGCGCGCTGAGTGATATTACGAAGCCCCGGCGTTTTAAACGCGTGGCGATTCATCTCATCAGAAGGGTCCTGCGCATAGCGCCCAATATCTGGCGTCGGCATGCCAATATCGTGGAATTTGTTATCAGTGAAGTTCCAACCGGTATGACAGGCTGAACAGCGAGCCTTACCATTAAAGAGCTCAAAGCCGCGTTTGGCTTCGGCAGAAATCGCCTCTTCATCGCCTTCGACCCAGCGGTCAAAGGGCGCAGGGCCAGACACCACAGTGCGCTCAAAGGTCGCAATCGCCTTGGCGATATTCTCTGCATTGATCTGCCCGCCAAATACCTGATCAAAATACGGTTTGTAGCCAGGAATACCTTTCACCCGGTCAATCAGCACTTCCAGAGGCATATTCATTTCAACTTCGCTCTGAATCGGCCCGAGCGCCTGCTCTTCTAGCGAAGCGGCACGACCATCCCAGAAAAACTTATCGCCCCAGGCAAGGTTCAGCACCGTCGGGTTATGACGACCCAGGGCGGTATTCTGCGCACCAACCGCCAAAGTTAACGCCTGATCCCAACCAAACGATGGGTTATGACAGGTCGCACAGCTGATGTTCTGATTCACACTCAGGCGAGGATCAAAAAACAGCATCTTACCCAGCGCTGCTTTTTCTGCCTGATAGGGGTTATCCGCCGGAAAGGGAATCGTCGTCGGGCGCTTATACTGCGCCTTCAGATCCGCCGCAGATACGCTACTGGCAAGCAAAGGCCCGGCGGCTAATAAGGCGAAAATCCAGTGTTTCATATGATCTACCTGAGTCGGGGGACCGCCAGATGCAGAGCGGTAAAGAGCAAATGTCCCCTAAGCCTAGGAGTCGATCTGAGGAGGGTCAAAAAGACAGGTAGTGACTTTATAACCACATGAACATATATAATGACCATCCGTTCATTGATCAAACTCTCGCTAAAGCGAGATCACCGTGAAGCTTCACACTGTAAGAGCCCAGAGCTACAGTAGGCCTCACATAAACAAAGTAATAATCGGGGAAGAAGATGCAGACCATACTTGGCGCCAGCGGCCAGATCGGCGAAGAACTCGCCCGCGCTCTGAAGCAGAACTTCACCAGCGACATACGAGTAGTGAGCCGCACCCCGAAAAAGATTAATGAAACCGACACACTAATAAGTGCAGATTTGCTGAATGCCCAACAGACGATAGATGCCGTCGCAGACTCAGAAAT
>JAYNJA010000398.1:0-1906 GCA_038109705.1 Thalassolituus sp.
GTGTGGAAGCAATCCCACGGCTTCGTTCTGAAGAGCAAATAGATTTTGTTATTGCGAACGGAGAAAATATTGCAGGCGGCTCTGGGATTACTCAGGCAACTACGGATGATCTTTTTCGTAATGGCGTTGATGCGATGACAGGAGCGACATTCCCCTCAACGACTTCAATCACCCAAATCTGGCTATCCGTTTCAACTGGCTCACCATCATCACTTACGCGTACATTGATCCAATACGTATGACGAGATTTCAACGACCCAAAAGTAGCCGGATCATTGGGGATGTCATTACGATCAGAAGGAATATCCCACTGCAGCTCACCGGAGTCAGTAACGATAAGTCCATCAGGTCCCACCATCAGCTCATATGTCAGTTCGGAAGAATCCGGATCGTTCACCTCGAGCTGATAACGAAAAAGGTTACCTGCAACTGCCGTCCGCGGTACCTCAGAAACAATCTCAGGCTTATCATTGACATGCGTTACCGGTAAACGGAACGTCTGCTGGGCACTCGCCGTGTTTGTGCCATCGTTGTAGACCACACTGATGGTGACGTTAACAAGATCACCGTGTTCATCGCCAGCGGTCCAGGTCACCACACCACTTTCCGACACTGCCATACCGCTCGGACCGTTCACCAGGGTGTAGGTCAGATACTGATCCAGATCGGTATTGGTCTTAATCTCGTATTTCCACTCAACGTCTTCAACAGGATTCTTGAGGTCGTTCAGTGGGTCAGAGGTAAAGTCGAGGTTTACTGGCGCCTGGCCATTACCACCATCGATCGGATTTGGATTTGGATTGCCGTCACCGCCGCCGGAATCTCCGGAGGAACAGGCAACTATGCCCGCAACGAGAGGCAATAGCAGAACGAGGCGAGTGTTCATATAGGTAGAACTCCTTCATTTCCCAAGACACACGACAGTCGAGGGAAGACCTGAGAGAACAACAGGTTGAATGCGCTGGAGATAGTCCGTTACGAACCAGAACTGCAACCGGTATTGTTATTATTATTCGCTCGTCCAGTGGATGGCTGCCTGCCAACACCACGAAAGTGGCGCCTACTGTCGAGACCCGTATCAGTAAATAGTATTAAATTCACCCATCAAACTCCATCTGATAGATGTATCAATACATGCCACGGATAAAAGGTGTGAACTCGAGCAAATATTCAAAAACGCTAACTAACTGATTCTTCGGTGAAAAACAGAACGTTTGAATTGAAGTAAAGAGAGGGAAAAGAAAAACGCAAATCAGCGCCGTGTAGCAATAGTGACAGGAGTATCAGCAACACCGATCAGCACCTACTCTCCTGACTGCAAGAGACGCTAATCGGCGTATTGGGTCCAACCGTTGACGGGCTTTCGACCAAATTCTAGCGAGGTTCAGGTAAGCCGTTCGGTATCAGAGCCGGCTGGCCATTACAGGGAGCGTCTATTCCCTCAAGCATTACTCCCTCGACAATTGAAGGGGCCTCTCCCGTCAGCACGCCCGCTGCTATGTTCTGGAGAAAACACCCGGCCTGATGTTTAGGAGCTTCAAGTTGTGTGAATACATGATGCCCGGTAAGAATTCCATCGGCGGCGTAGCGCACAATCGCGGAGGTTTCTCCATATTGGCCCAGCCCACCCGCCATCGGCAGATCGTACTGTACGAGGCCTGCTTTAATTGCAGTTTCCTTCAGGCTTTCGTCACCCTCTACGTCCGCCAGTTCAGGGCCGGCCATATCACTTTCGAGCCCACGTATAAGTTGCTTCTGACCCGGTAAAGTTACAAAGGCATCAACATGACCAAAGATCATCAGGCTGTTCATAACTGCGCTGCCCTGTCCGTCCCGACGTTTTCTCTCTGCCAACAACAAAGAAGTATCAGAGGGTGCATCGGCCTGACGGGTTAATGCGTACACC
>JAYNJA010000399.1:0-1891 GCA_038109705.1 Thalassolituus sp.
ACCGAGCGGCGGGCTTGAAGCTCCCCGGTTCAGGTCGGGGCCTAACAGGTCGGTTATTTCTTCCGGGCTCAGAGCATCCAGGCTTTGAGCGAAGCTGACCCGGTGACCTTCCAGGTAGGCGAGCTGCTTGCCGTCGTAAGATCCGTCGAGATTCCGGTCATAGCTTGCGATAGAGCCTTTGATCGTTGTGGCATCAACCATCAACTTAATCTGGCTGGTTTCAGTGTAAGGCGTTGCCGCTTCGTAATCGGTAAAGGCATTTGCGCCGCGCAGTTGCCCTTCATTCAGTTTCAGGCTGACTGCCGGGTAATAGACATCCATACCTAGTGAACATTCATGCAGGCGATACCCCGCCTTTCCCAGATCTTCTACCACCATTAGCTGGCGGCCTGTGGTTTCAGTGAGTATTTCGTTACCAGCGTGATTTGCTTCTTCGCTCATGCGGCTGCTTACCAGCCAGATTCCCGCCGGTGAGTCTGTTAGCTCTGATCCGCCTGAAGATGATCGCCAGTGGGCTGCGGTCGTCTGGTCGCTGACACATCCTGTGCTTGCTGCTGTGATTAACGTAGCTAACGTGGCGAGAGAAAATGCAGACAGGCTGGTTTTCATAACTACTCCTTGCCGGGGCGAAAGACGTTGGTCAAAGGACGATCAACCTTACCAAGCACTGGAAGAATTAAAACGGGCGTATAATGACAAGGCTGTCAATTTGAGTGGGTGGTCACAAAACTGACTTTTTCCGCTAAGGTTTCTGTCAGATTTGTCACAGACAGACACAGATGGAAGCAAATTACCTGTTCGTATACGGCAGCCTCAGGCCGGCCGCAGAAAACACCAGTAAGATCTCAGGTGCAGATGAAGCACGCCGTCTGCTCAGTACATACGGTGAATTCATCGGGACGGGCTACATAGGTGGGCGACTGCTCAATCTGGGGTGCTATCCCGGTTGGGTACCCTCATCGGATGGCCGGGTTTCCGGTGACCTCATGCGTTTGCCAGAGATCGGGAGTGCAGCCTTGCTGAAAGCCATGGATCGCTACGAAGGTTGTTGTGATGCTGAAGGTATTCATCTTGATGATAGTGAGTACCGGCGAGTTCTGGTTGATGTGGAGACTGCGAACGGGATAGTGGTTGCCTGGTGTTACGAGTATGTCGGTACCCCTGAAGCCGGTACCTCAGTCGATAAGAATGATTGGCTCACTGTGATCAACTCAGAGAGTTATTGACCCTCGTTGCACACATTGCGGCGTGAATGGATATGGGTTTCTGCGGTTTGCCGATTTAGACTGTCCCTCTCTGACTCTCACTAACTAAAATAAATTCACTCTGAAATTGAGGAAAACGTATGAAGCTCGTGAAAGCGATTGCTGCGGTTGCCATTGTCGCTGTGGCGGCCATCACCGTTACGGTTATTACTGCACCGGCCCCAACGGCTGAATTTCTGGTCGATCTGAAGCGCGGTATCGGTGGCCTGGAAAAGCATGAAATCACCACCCGCAGCGGTCTGAAATACGTTTACCTCGAGTCTGGTGCAGAGAACAAAGACACGCTGGTACTGCTGCACGGCTTTGGTGCTGATAAAGACAACTTCACCGAATCCGCTCCATACCTGAAAGATAACTTCCACCTGATCGTGCCGGATCACATCGGTTTTGGTGAATCTTCCAAGCCTGAAGATGCGGATTACTCGCCAATTGCCCAGGCGCGTCGTCTGCACGAACTCTTCACCCTGCTGGACCTGAAGCGTCGTATTTATATTGGTGGTAGCTCAATGGGCGGCCATATCGCCATGACTTATGCAGCAATGTACCCAAGCGAAGTTAAAGGCCTCTGGTTACTTGATCCGGGCGGTATCTGGTCAGCACCAGAATCCGAAATGGCTCAGATCATC
>JAYNJA010000400.1:0-385 GCA_038109705.1 Thalassolituus sp.
GAACCGGATGCCGTGAGCGACGAAAAGGAGAAGGTATTAAAAGCACTGAAGGCCATCACCGGCTAGCATATCAACTAGAAATTTGTGCGTGGACAATATGATTCAGGTGTAGCTGATGGTAAACCAGTACCGCGTTACCGTGATGAACCCGGCGTGCATGCAAAAAGCCTGACTGAGACCTTTATCGCTGCGAAAGTCGAGATAGATAACTGGCGTTGGGCTGGAGTACCTTTTTACCTGAGAACGGGTAAACGCCTGGCAGAACGAGCTTGCGAAATTGTGGTCCAGTTTAAAGAAATTCCACACTCGATATTTCCACTGCAACATAAAAATACCATGGCTAATAAACTGATTTTCCGTTTACAGCCAGATGAAGGTGTTCGCC
>JAYNJA010000400.1:395-1883 GCA_038109705.1 Thalassolituus sp.
GCTTTGTGAGAAACGCGTTGGTCCGGGGATGAACGTGCGGCCGATGAACCTGAGCCTGAACCCTTCAAATCAGCGGCAAACCCGCGTTCCTGAAGCGTATGAACGTCTGCTTTATGATGCACTCAGTGGTAATGCGACACTCTTTTTGCGAGACGACGAATTACTTGAAGCCTGGCGCTGGGTGGATCCGATCATTAAACACTGGAGTGAGCAGGAACAACGACCTGAACCATACACTGCGGGTACCTGGGGCCCGGCAGCTGCAACATTGCTGCTCGCTCGGGACGGCCGTCTGTGGGATGAAAATAGTTAAGTGCGGCCGCTGTACTCATTTGTGCTGCGATGTGCTGAATGGAGAAAAATAATATGACAGATAACCGTTTTAAATCGTCTGCCGCGCTGGCTCGCCAGCTGGCCGATGACCTTGCTGAGAAAATGCGTGAAGCAATTGAAGCTCGAGGTCGTGTCTGTATAGCGGTGAGTGGGGGTTCGACCCCAGTACGTTTTTTTGAGGAACTTTCTACCCGCAAACTGGACTGGAGTAAGGTCAGAATTACTTTAGTCGATGAACGTTGGGTAGACGAAAGTGATGCCGCCAGCAATGCCGCACTTGTTAAACGACACCTGCTTCAGAACGAAGCGGAACAAGCTTACTTTTTTTCTCTGAAGAATAAGTCGAAGACTCCAGTTGATGGTTTTATGGAGTGCGAAAATGGACTTCATGAATTAATGGTGCGTCTGGACTTTGCCGTACTGGGTATGGGGAATGATGGTCATACCGCTTCCTGGTTTCCGGATTCTTCAGCGCTGCCTAAATGCCTTGATGAAGGAAATTCTGCCTGGTGTTGTCCGGTAACGGATGAGCCATCAGATCTTCCTCGTATGACCCTTACCTGGGGGTTATTGTCTAACTGTCGTCATTTGTATCTGCATTTTGAAGGCGAAGAAAAGAACAAAGTATTCGATAAAGCAACGGCTGAGAGTGAACGCCAGAATATTACTGCCATGCCGGTACGGACTGTGCTTTATCAATCACAGGTACCTCTCAGTATTTTCCGGAGTGAATAATGACTCATCCTATTGTTGAAGCAGTAACCGAGAGAATTCGCCAGCGTAGTGCTGGCCCCAGAGCAGCCTATCTGGCTGCTATGGAGCAAGCAGCGGTGAAGGGGCCAGTAAGAAATACACTGAGCTGCACTAACCTCGCACATGATTTCGCTTCAGCGGCTGACGATGAAAAAGTTATTCTCAAGAGTAGTGCGCGCTCGTCAAATATTGCCATTATCACGGCCTACAACGACGTTCTTTCCGCGCATGCGCCATACCGCCACTATCCGGAGAAACTAAAGAAATATCTCGCTGAGCAACATCATGTTGCGCAGGTTGCTGGCGGCGTACCGGCGATGTGTGACGGTGTTACTCAGGGGCAGACAGGGATGGAGTTATCTCTGTTCAGTCGCGATGTCATCGCAATGAGTACGGCAGTGG
>JAYNJA010000401.1:0-1848 GCA_038109705.1 Thalassolituus sp.
GCTCAAGAGTGCGTGGGGCAGACCGAGGTAAGTCCGTGAGGTTGGCTTCCGACAGTGTTTCAGGCAGATAAAAGCCTGCGCGTTGGGCACGGTTACGCACACCACTGACCGCCGCATCCAGTGTAATAACAATGGCTTCGACGCCCGCTGCAATGGCTTTTTCTAACAACGTCTTAGTCCTGACACGCTCCCCCTGCCAATAAAGCTGGAACCAGAATGTCCCTTCCTGTGCAGTGATCTGCTCAACAGGAATATTACTCAGCGAACTGATGATCATAGGTGTCTGCATGGCGTTAGCCGCCATTGCTGTCGCTCGTTCGCCATCTGGATGAACAAGCCCCTGATGGGCAACCGGCGCAAGAAGAAATGGGTGGGGCAGTATTTTTCCAAATAATGGGATACTTGTATCGGCGTTCGAAAAGTCAGCCAGCACCCGGTTGTAAATCGGATAATTCTGAAATCCGTAGCGATTACGATACAGGGTCTGCTCGTCTGCGCTACCAGCATAAATATACTCGGCGATGTCATGGCGCATGCGATCTCTGGCTGCACTCTCATAGTCCGAGATACTGATAACCCCTTGTGGAATAGTCGCAGAAGCCGGCTTTTTAATGTGCGTCATGATCTAATCTTTTTAGTTGATTGAGCGAAACCGGAGCGCTGACTTTGCAGTCAGGCTCCAGTGCTTTTATCGAGTAATTATCACGGGGGATCAGAACTCGTAAGCCACACTCAACTGAGCATTACGGGCATCACCAATATAAGCAAATGAGCCACTGCGGTACGCCGTCAGGTAGTAGTCGCGATCAGCAACGTTACCCACATTCAGGCGCGTATTCAGACGGTCATTAACTTTGTAGCTGGCGAACAGATCAACCACGGTATAAGCAGGTACGCGGATATCTTCGTTTGCTGCACTGTCTGGCTGGCCCACATAAACTTCGCTTGAATGCGTAGCAGCAGAGCCGAAGGCAAACTTATCGGTCGCCTGATAACGCAACTGCAGGTATCCGCTACGGTCAGCGAAGTTAGCCAGGCGGCCGCCTTCGCTGTCTTCGTTGACGCTTTCCAGAATCTCAGACTGCATGAGCGAGTATCCGAACTGAGTGCTCAGGCGATCAGTGATGTTACCAACGAGAGAAATTTCAGCACCCTGAACGCGGTTTTTACCCGTGTTGTAAGTACCTTCAGTGTCATAGTCAGTACCTTCCATCACGTTGTCTTTGGTGATCTGGAAGATGGCTGCGGTTGCCAGAAGCTTGTTGTTCATCAGGTTCCATTTGGTACCCAGTTCGATGTTCTGAACATCTTCTGGTTTAGCTCTGTCGACGTCTTCAGCGCTTGAACACAGGCCGCCGTAACCACAGTTACCACCTACGTCAGATTCACCACCATTGATATTTGCTGAGGTACTATATGTAGCATAAACATTACCGTTCTGGGTGATGTCATATACCAGACCGAGGTGGCCGTTCCATAGGGTATCGTCGTATTCGTAAAGCGTTTTCTCAGTGCTTCCAACGAGATTGCTGTAATCGAAAGTATCAGCACGCACACCCGCAAAGACGCTGAAGTTGTCGGTAACATCAATGGTGTCCATCAAATAGAGGGACAGAGTTTCGATATTGTAGTCAGAGTCAGAGTCGCCTTTGGTAATGTTGCGTCCCATAATCGTGTGAATATCGGACACCCCACTACCATCCGGATTAACGATACAGTAGCTCTCTGAAACACCACGACGACCTGCGGTCAGACAGTTTGTGGCACCAGTATTTTCTACGCTGTATACACCGTTTAATACGTTCTGTTCAGAGTACTCGGCACCAATGACAAACTGGTGCTTCATGC
>JAYNJA010000402.1:0-244 GCA_038109705.1 Thalassolituus sp.
CAGTCGGATTGTTCGGATTCGTCACAAACACAATGCGCGTGCGCTCGTTGATATCCGCCGCCATTGCATCGAGATCATGACCGAAATCTTTCGCCGGTGTAACAATGCTTTCCGCGCCGACCATTTTCGCAACAAGGCCATAAATCGCAAAAGCGTGCTGAGAAAACACAACGTTGTCACCGTCGTTAACAAACACACGAACAATAAAATCGAGAATATCGCTGGAGCCGTTACCGAGCGTGAT
>JAYNJA010000402.1:262-1845 GCA_038109705.1 Thalassolituus sp.
AATCGACAGTTTTTCACTGAGCGTTTTCTTCAGAACGAAGCCAGCACCATCTGGATAACGCGTAAGTTCGGCCAACTCCGCTTTGATTGCTTCTAGCGCCTTAGGGCTGGGGCCCAATGGGTTTTCGTTACTCGCAAGCTTAACAATATCCGCTTCTTTAAGACCCAGCTCTCGCGCCAGCTCATCAATCGGCTTACCTGGCTGGTAAGGGCGCAGTGAACGAACACCTTCTACTGCCAGTTCAGAGAAATTTACAGCCACTATCTATAACCTCTATCAGAGACCGCAATCAGAGCACTGCACGCGGGTAAGAACCCAACAGTTTGTAATCGACCGCAATTTCACGCAGCTTTTTCAGAACAGCCGCAGTTGCGTCGTCTTCGCAGTGACCTTCAAAATCAATAAAGAAAATATAATTCCAGGTGCCCGACGGATCCGGGCGCGTTTCAATTCGCGTCAGGTTAACACCAGCATCATGAAAAGGCGCCAGCACCTGATATAAAGACCCTGGCTTATTGCGATTGGACACCATGATAGACGTCTTATCTTCGCCACTTGGCCCGGTTTCCTGACGACCAATAATCAGGAAGCGCGTGGTATTGTCCGGACGGTCTTCGATATTGGCATTACGGACGGTCAGGTTATACAGCTCTGCGGCCGCTTCACCTGCGATCGCTGCAGCGCCCTCTTCTGCCGCCGCACGACGTGCTGCTTCGGCGTTGGAATTCACCGCGATACGTTCAACATTGGCAGGAAAGTTCTGATCCAGCCAACGACGACACTGACCCAACGACTGAGCGTGCGAATAAATACGGTCAATTTCCTGACCTTCGTTTTTGATCAGCAAATGATGGTGAATACGCAGCGTCACCTCACCGCAGATGTGCAGACTCGAATCGTAGAAACTATCGAGCGTGTGCGTGACCACCCCCTCCGTCGAGTTCTCAACCGGCACCACGCCATAATTAGCGGCGCCACTGGCAACTTCACGGAAGACATCACCAATAGACACTTTGCCCTGGCAATTCACTGCGTGGCCAAAATGCTTTACGGCAGCCTGTTGTGTGAAAGTACCTTCAGGGCCTAAATAAGCAACCTGGAGCGGCTCTTCTAACGCCAGACACTGCGACATAATTTCACGGAACAGACGTGCCATGGATTCATCAGGCAATGGACCTTCGTTACGTTCCATTACCCGACGCAACACCTGCGCTTCGCGCTCAGGGCGATAGAAAACGACCTTTTCACCCGGTGCAGCATACTTCTGTTTTACGTCAGCAACGTTCTGGGCACACTGTGCGCGCTGATTGATCAGTTCCTGAATCTGCTTATCCAGCGAATCAATCTGCTGCCGCAGCTGATCCAGTTCCTGTGCTTCACTCATGATAAAACCTGTTAACCGTGACGTTTAGCGAAGTCCGCCATGAATGCAATCAGTGCATCCACACCATCTTCCGGTACTGCATTATAAATACTCGCGCGCATACCACCGACGCTACGATGTCCCGCAAGATTCATCAGACCCGCCTGCTCACTCTCAGCCAGGAACACTTTATCGAGCGCATCATCAGCCAGTGTAAATG
>JAYNJA010000403.1:0-640 GCA_038109705.1 Thalassolituus sp.
ACCCACCGAAACTGCCCCATCTACCACCGTCGACATAGTGCCGAGCGCAACATCACCTTCAGGTGACAACTCAAAAACACGACGGTTATGAGTAACGTCTTCAATAAAGAAACTTGCCGCCTCGCCAACAACTTCGTCAGAAATACCTATCTGCCAATCATTATTCGGGAACGCCCCTGAATTACTGGTGTCGTCGAATCGGATTTGTGGTGACGGACTTTTGATCTTCAGTGTCTCAAACTGAAATTCTTCATTTGGTAAGCAATCACTGCCGATACAGGTCTTGAAGAGAACCACTAACGGAGCATTAATTACGTCACCGGCATAAATGGATCCAGAGAGCGAAAGTAGCAGCGCGGCTGAAATTGCAGACTTCATCAGACTTTCCTTATTAACTGAAGGGGTGTCGTTTCACGACAATAGAATTAGGTGGCACTCTTGCCTGTTTGGTAAAGAGTGTCAAGTTATGTCCAATCGCCGTAACAGATTGTCACAAAGGGTTCCAAAAGCGCATAACTGTGCGGTAATTCGTGCTCTCGGCGACATGCTCTGACACCTGCACTTATTATCGGGGTACACTTACGGAAACAGTGCCTTGATCCGGATGATTACGCATGACCCGACCGTCTCTCAGCTCGCT
>JAYNJA010000403.1:650-1810 GCA_038109705.1 Thalassolituus sp.
TTCCTCTGAGTATTTCTATCGCCCTGCTCAGCGGTTGCAGTACTCTCACCACCACAAGTGATACCGATGTGATTCCTGACAACTTTGTTCAGGGCCAAAGTCTGCCGGGATGGGTAACTAAGCCACCTCAGCGAGCGAACATGGCTTATGGTGTGGGCTCAATGGAGGTTTACGGCAACCCGGACGCGGCAATAAAGCGAGCTGCAGATTTTGCCCGCGCCGATCTGGTCAGCCGCCTGAAAGTAACGGTCTCCGGCTCAAACAGCAGCAAAATCACTGAATTCACTAATGACGGCGAAACCCGACTGCAGAAAAGCATCAGTCAGGCGGTCAGCAGTAAGATCCCGACAGTCACTCTCGACGAGTTAGTGATCGCAGACACCTTTGTTGATGATCGCTACGCCTATGTCCTGGCAGAGCTGGATCGCGCTGCAGCGGCATCCCGTATCAAAGCACAGTTGGCGTCGGTAGAAAGCGAGCTTTCACTGCGACAGGCGACTGCGATCACAGGTACCGGTAAGCTGGAACGCCTACAGCAGCAACTGCCGGCCCTGACATTATTTGCCCAGCATGATCAGCTGGCTGAACAATATGCATTTGTTGATACCAGCCGCCAGCAACCGCAGGCTCCTCAGGATCTGCGCGATTATCGCCAGAGTATTCTGAATGCTCTGAAAGATCTGGATGTAAAACTAGTACTGATGGACGATGGCGCCCGGATTATGCGCGGCGGTCTGTTTGAGACCCTGACTCAGCAAGGGCTGCGCCTGAGCGCGGATGGTGTGCCGGATATCACTTTTGAAGTCAGCGCGAACCTCGATAGCCAGCAACGCGAAGGTAACTACTACGTGTTCGCCAATGCCCGTGTGAATCTGCGTGATACCAATGGCAAAGTTCTGAGTTCGTTTGCTGAGAAGTCACGGGGTGTTTCCGGGTTACAACAGAATGCATTAAATAAAGCGTCAGAATCACTGGCCGAGCAATTAGCAGAGGAGCTGGCAGCCACTCTGACCGAGCGGCTGCAGTAAGAAAACCATAGAACTGGTTATCAGGCGGCTTTGGTCGCCACAGGCTCAGCGTTTGCGCTGTAGTCAGCTTCAAACTGAGCCGGAGTAATTAAAGTACTACGGCTCTCATCCCAGATGATGTACTGCATAGAA
>JAYNJA010000404.1:0-780 GCA_038109705.1 Thalassolituus sp.
GGGCCTGAATGATGCTCGGCTCGTCATCGACCAACAATATGTTCAGCTGCATGTGTTTCCTCTTACCTGTTAACCAGCGTACTTGCCTGCCCTCTATACTTACCTTAGCTGCCCCAGAGCACTACAGGGTAGGATCTCTGTAAATTCCTCTGAATATTTCCTTGCATTTGCCGAAGGCTATCTATACTGGATTTAGTGTAGTTACGAATACGAGATATTGCTGTGAGGGAAAAACAAGCGCTTACAACAGGTGAAGTTGCCAAGTACTGCGGAGTTAACTTCCGTACGGTGATCCGTTGGATCGAGCGAGGCCACCTGGACGCATATAAACTGCCTGGTCGCGGTGACAACCGTATTCCGGTCGAGAGCTTTGTTGATTTTCTGAATAACAACAATATGCCCGTACCGGATGAACTTGGGACTGGTGGTCACAAACTGGTGCTTCTGGCCGATGTGGATGAGTTATCTACGGAAATCGCATCCTGTGTCAGACGAGCTGGTTGGGATCTTCTTGTCACCCAGGACCCGGTACACTTCGGTTTTCTGGTTAGTCAGAATCAGCCGGCGGCCATTGCTGTGACGAGAACTGAATACGAAGATTCGGTCCGACGAATCATGCGTGATGCAGACAGCAAAGATATGCTGTGTGTATCGATCAGCACAGCCACTGATACCGTTAACGGGTTGAAGGACGGCTGGTTGCATATTAGATGGCCTCAGGATCAGCAGCAGTTTATTCTGCAGCTGACCAGTAACGTTGCTGCCTGATTTGCTGACTGG
>JAYNJA010000404.1:790-1799 GCA_038109705.1 Thalassolituus sp.
ATCGCCCAGCAGCGTGATGAAATCGCTGAGGCTGTCAAAGAAACCCGCCGCTCACGCATGTTGTGGGACAGCTTTCCCGGTGTCGTTGCCGAAATTCGCCCAGACGGGACCATCATCAACATCAGTTCTGCAGCTGTCGGCGTCGACGCCAATGTAAAAGGGCGCCGGGTTCAGGAATTTCTGCCCGACGATTCCCGCGCCATCTTTCTTACTAATCTGAATATTGCACTGGAGACCTTTGCTCCGGTTGAATATCAGCTCCAGGCGATGGGCGCAGACGGGGAAATGCTTTGGTTCAGAAACCAGCTGATGCCGGTCATTGACTCCGGAAAACTTAAATCCCTCTTGATTATCAGCAGTGATATCACTGATCTGCAGAAGATTCAGCGAGAACTGATTCAGCAAAAAGAACTCGCTGAGCGCCAGAGTGCGGTGAAAAGTCGTTTTCTGGCCAATATGAGCCATGAAATACGCACCCCCCTGAACGGCATGCTCGGCGTGATGGGATTGCTTGAAGGGACGCCATTGACCGCGCGCCAGCGTCTGCACTTCGAAACTCTGCAGCAGGGAGCAGATCACCTGCTGGCTATTGTTAATGATGTGCTGGATCTTTCACGGATGGAATCCGGTCATCTTGTGTTAGCAGAAGAGTCATTTGATCTGTCTGAGCTGTTGCACCGGGTAGCAGCGATTGTTCATGCTAAAGCTTCAGAAAAACGCCTTGCTCTGCAATTATTTGTCGACGATAACGTGCCCGAATATGTACGCGGAGACCCCCTCAGAATCAGTCAGGTTCTGCTAAATCTACTGAACAATGCTGTGAAGTTCACTGCAAAAGGCCACGTGATTCTCCGGGTGGTTGTGCGGGATGAAGAGCGCCATTTGCTCAGGTTCAGTGTGGAGGACACCGGGATTGGCATTGAGGCCGACAAGGCGCAACACTTGTTTGGGGAATATGCGCTTGCTCACGGTGAAGTTTCACAGGCCCTCGGAGGCACCGGCCTGGGAC
>JAYNJA010000405.1:0-1798 GCA_038109705.1 Thalassolituus sp.
ACTCAGCCACGATAGCTGTGATGTGCTCAAGGCACACAGTTGCTGCCAGGCGCTCGCGCTTCGAGCGTTTGGCATTGAGCAGTTTGATGGCTTTTTCAACACGCTTTTCGATGGCCTGGGCTTTCCAGCCGAGGTCCTCAAGCTTTCGGTTGGCCAGCAGGTGCTGCATGGTGTGATGCGCTTCCTGACGGGTGAAGTCTTTTACATCTTCCATTAGCTGCGGATCAGTCACTCGGTCTTTGTAGTTGCGTACCGACTCGATAAACATCTGCTCGCCCGGCGGGAAAGTGCCCGACAGTACGGCCATAAACGCAGTCAGAATCGGGTTGCCACGGTACCAGTCCATGGTGTCGATCTGCTCAAAGCTGAAATCCATTTTACGGACTTCAATATGTGGGCTGCTCACGCCTGCTGTGTTTGCAATTGTGTCTGCAATGACTGCGCTCATGGGATAACTCCTCTCTCCGTTTCCGGCGATGTATAACTTTCGTCGCATTTTATAGCTAAGATAGCACGAACTTCACAATGACCCCTTTGCCGCACCGGGTTGGCAGCTGGGCCAGTCTGTAATGGCATGACAAAGCCATTGCAGTGAACTTGTCTGCGGCGAGCCAGTCGCACAATGTACGAACACGGTACGGAAACTCTTGGAGACAAAATGCTTCGTAAATTTCTAGGCCTGCTGACACTGTTGGCCGCTATCTCTTTCAGCCTGCCATTTTCAGGGGCCGCCTGGGCGCAAACAAACAGTTCAGATCAGAGCGCGGCTAACGAATCAGGTCAGAACTCTGCCGCTGACCGGGCAAAAATCGAAGATCTGATCGGCACCCTCGAAAGTGAAACTGAGCGTCAGCAACTGATTGAACGTCTCCAGCTCCTGCTTGAGGCTCAGCCTGAACCGGCAGCTCCACTGACGTCGATTTTTGAGATCGACAGTGCCGGAGACGGCCTGATGGATCAGTTCCTTGCTCTTACTAAGAGTTACGGCCTGCCGGAAAGTTTCCTTGGGGATGTGCTGACCTTTGGCGTGACCCTTATAGTTGTTCTGCTGGGTATTGTTATCAACGGGCGGTTGAGTGTTTTCTTTAATAACAGGCTTAAGCCGGTACGTAAGCGCTTACATTGGGATGCCCAGCGATTCAGTAGCATCTTCTCGATTCAGCGCTGGGCGGGTTATGTGATCGGCGCGATTCTGGTCGGCTATTCCGCCCTTGAAGTCGCGGCTGTGTATTTTGGTGAAGAGAGTCTGACTGGGCTGGGCAGCCTGCTTGCCAGCGTGCTCTCGGTGATTGTCGTAGCGCTGATGTTTGCTTTCATCTGGGAGGGGGTGAATGCTTTGCTTGAATCTCTGATGCAGCGGAATGAGCGCCTGAACAGTTCGCGCTTTCAGACCATCACCCCCATTATCCGCAATATCCTGCTGATTACCTTATCGTTGCTGTCGGTGATGGTGGTGCTGTCTGAGATAGGCATCAACATTATGCCGCTGCTTGCCGGTGCTGGTGTATTGGGTATTGCTTAACGATCACTTCGGTCTGGTCGAGAAAATTACGCTGCGTAAAATTCAGATGCGTGATCTCGACGGTACGGTGCATACCATTCCATTCGGTGAAGTCACGATTATCTCCAACCTGACCAAAGATTTCAGCTATTACCTGATGGATGTGGGTGTGGCGTACCGTGAGAACACGGACGAGGTTGTGAGGATCATGCGCGAAGTCGATGAAGATCTCCGTTCTGACCCAGAGTTCTCAGATCGTATTCTGGAGCCGCTTGAAGTGTTGGGTGTTGATCAGTT
>JAYNJA010000406.1:0-1781 GCA_038109705.1 Thalassolituus sp.
AAAATCGTATACGGTGCACTGGATACTATCGCTTCTAAGAGCGGTAACGATCCACTGGAAATGTTCGAGCAGGCGCTCGAAGCTATCCAGCCAATGGTAGAAGTAAAAAGCCGCCGTGTAGGTGGTGCTACTTACCAGGTTCCTGTAGAAGTTCGTCCTGCACGTCGTCAGGCGCTGGCAATGCGCTGGCTGGTTGACGCTGCACGTGGTCGTGGTGAGAAATCCATGGCTCAGCGTCTGGCGAACGAAATGATTGAAGCTTGCGAAGGCAAAGGCGCAGCGGTTAAGAAACGTGAAGACGTGCACCGTATGGCTGAAGCTAACAAAGCGTTCTCTCACTACCGCTTCTGATAATCCGGGGAATACACAGTGGCACGTACAACGCCGATTGAACGTTATCGTAATATTGGTATCTGTGCTCATGTGGATGCGGGTAAGACCACAACCACTGAGCGTGTGCTGTTCTACACCGGTGTATCTCACAAAATTGGTGAGGTGCATGATGGTGCGGCAACGATGGACTGGATGGAGCAGGAGCAGGAGCGTGGTATTACCATTACTTCTGCTGCTACTACCTGCTTCTGGGCTGGCATGGCTCAGCAGTTTGATCAGCACCGCATCAACATCATCGACACCCCGGGGCACGTTGACTTCACAATTGAAGTAGAACGTTCCCTGCGTGTGCTTGATGGTGCGGTCGTCGTACTCTGTGGTTCCTCTGGTGTCCAGCCCCAGACCGAAACGGTCTGGCGGCAGGCCAATAAATACGAAGTGCCTCGCATGGTGTTCGTCAATAAGATGGACCGGACTGGTGCTGACTACTTTGTGGTGGTTGACCAGCTTGGTAAGCGTCTTGGCGCGACTGCTGTGCCTATTCAGATCAACATTGGTGCTGAAGATAACTTCAGGGGTGTTGTCGATCTGATCAAGATGAAAGCCATCATGTGGAATGAGGCTGACCAGGGTATGACCTTCACTTATGAAGATATCCCGGCAGAACTCGTTGATGACGCCGAAGAGTGGCGCGAGAAGATGATTGAAGCTGCGGCGGACGCATCTGAAGAACTGATGGACAAGTACCTCGAAGGCGAAGAGCTTTCCGAGGACGAAATTAAAGCAGCTCTGCGTCAGCGCACGCTGGCGAATGAAATCGTACTGGTGACCTGTGGTTCTGCATTTAAGAACAAGGGTGTGCAGGCGGTATTGGACGCTGTAATCGAATTCCTGCCGTCACCAACTGAGGTGAAGGCCATCGAAGGTATTCTTGACGACAAAGACGAAAGCGTCGGTGAGCGTCATGCCTCAGATGAAGAACCTTTTGCTGCTCTGGCATTTAAAATCGCAACCGACCCTTTTGTGGGAACTCTGACGTTTGTGCGTGTCTACTCAGGCGTGCTGCAGTCCGGTGATGCGGTATACAACCCAGTAAAAGGTAAGCGTGAGCGTGTTGGTCGTATTGTTCAGATGCACGCCAACTCACGCGAAGAAATCAAAGAAGTGCGTGCGGGCGATATCGCTGCTCTTATTGGCCTGAAGGATGTCACTACGGGTGATACTCTTTGTGATCAGGACAAGCGCATTACGCTTGAGCGGATGGAGTTCCCGGAGCCGGTAATTTCGGTGGCGGTTGAGCCTAAGTCTCAGGCGGACCAGGAGAAGATGGGTGTGGCGCTGGGCAAGCTTGCGCAGGAAGATCCATCCTTCCGCGTCGAAACCGACGAGGAAACTGGGCAGACTATTATTTCTGGTATGGGTGAGCTTCACATCGACATCATTGTCGA
>JAYNJA010000407.1:0-1766 GCA_038109705.1 Thalassolituus sp.
CCGCCTGTCCGGCTTTAACCGTATCGCCTTCTTTTACCAGCACGTCTACAACGTTACCCGGCATCGCTGGTGTGACATGGCCTGGCTGCGTTGCCCGACCGCGTTTAGCACCACCGCCTTCGGCAACGTATTCGTTCAGCGGTTCAAACACCACCTCTTCCGGCATACCATCCAGTGAGAGGTAAATCTTGCGGCGGCCACCATCCATAGTACCGACACCAGTCACGGCAACCTCGTAAGTTTCGCCATGCACGTCAATGACAAACTCTGTCGCCTGTGGCGTAGAAGATTTACCTTTCCCGGCAGCTTCCAGAGGTAATAGCTCTTCAGGCTTCAGCGTGCCGGCTTCACGCTGGCTGAGATACTCGCGCCCCAGATCCGGGAACATGGCAAATGTCAGAACGTCTTCTTCCGATTTCGCTAATGCACCGATTTCTTCGCGTAATTTGCTCAGCTCCGGTGACAACTGATCTGCCGGACGACCTTCAATCACTTCGCCATTACCAATGGCCTTTTTCTGAAGCTGAGCATTGACTGCCGCTGGCGCCTGTCCGTAACCGCCCTGCAGATAACGCTTCACTTCATTCGTGATGGTTTTATAACGCTCACCGGCGAGTACGTTGTACACCGCCTGCGTGCCGACAATCTGAGACGTTGGCGTAACTAAAGGCGGAAAGCCGAGGTCTTCACGTACGCGCGGAATTTCAGCAAACACTTCGCGAATACGATCTAACGCATTCTGCTCTTTAAGCTGATTGGCCAGGTTCGACATCATGCCGCCCGGTACCTGATTAATCTGTACAGAAACATCTTCGCGGGTAAATTCACTTTCGAACTGGTGATATTTTTTCCGTACCTCGCGGAAATAATCTGCAATTTCGCTCAACAGTTCGAGATCCAGGCCTGTGTCATATGGCGTATCTTTTAACGCCGCCACCTGAGACTCGGTTGCCGGATGACTGGTGCCACTGGCGAACGAGGAAATCGCGGTATCGATTCGATCAACTCCAGCTTCGATCGCTTTCAACTGACACAAAGGTGCAAGACCTGCGGTGCTGTGGCTGTGCAGAACCAGCGGCAGATCCACTTCGGCTTTGATGGCTTTGACCAATGTTTCCGTGGCATAAGGTGTAAGCAGACCGGCCATATCTTTAATTGCAATAGAGTCAGCACCCATCGCTTTTAGTTCTTTCGCCTGCTGTACAAATAATTCAGGCGTGTGGACTGGGCTGGTCGTGTAACAGATGGTGCCTTGCGCATGCTTGCCAGCTTTTTTAACCGCCTTAATCGCCGTTTCTAAATTACGCAGGTCATTCAGCGCATCAAAAATACGGAATACATCAATGCCGTTGTCTGCGGCTTTTGCTACAAATGCCTCGACCACATCATCTGCATAGTGGCGATAACCGAGAAGATTCTGGCCACGCAACAACATCTGCAGACGGGTATTCGGCAGAGCAGCTTTCAGCTGGCGCAAACGCTCCCATGGATCTTCTTTCAGAAAACGCACACAAGCGTCAAAGGTCGCTCCACCCCACACTTCTAATGACCAGTAGCCGACCTGATCGAGTTTTTCGCAGATCGGTAGCATGTCTTCGGTACGCAGACGGGTCGCGATTAAAGACTGATGCGCATCGCGCAGTACCACGTCGGTAACTTCAATTTTCTTTGGCTGAGTCATGATGTTCTCTCCTTAATCAGAAGCCCGCGTGGGCAGAAATAGCAGCGGCGATGGCCAGTGCCACTTCGCTTGGGTGACGCTTAAC
>JAYNJA010000408.1:0-1745 GCA_038109705.1 Thalassolituus sp.
CCGATCTGGATGCAGACTGCATCCTTATTGCTCCGGGTGACCACATGCTGGTGCCCGATCTTCCTCATTTGCCGGAAGACGGCTTTATGGCAACGACCAACCGTGATGTCGCACTCGCTCGTGACGATGTTCAGTTCCTGTCGTGGGAACACCCCTTCATCGACCAGGCTCTCGAACTCATCACCAGCGGTCCTGCTGGTAATGCTGCGGTTGGCTACATCGATAATCACGACTTCAACACTGGTGATTGTTTCATTCAACTGCAGTTCGCAGCTCGCTGTCCTGCGCCACGCGCTCTGCAGATTGAGCGTTTCCTGCCAACCAACGCCATGCACCTCAGCATGACGCCACGCGGCGATCTGAAAGTGAATGAGCCCGAGCTCGGTGAATTCGTTCTCCCGCTTAAGCGTGGTACAGCCCGTGGCCTGGTCGAGCAGAAAGAAGCTCAGGTACGCCCATTAATCAGCAAGCTGGAAAAAATGGGCATGGGACAGCTCGACAAGATGATCGCTCGTGCTGAAGGCAAAGCCGAGGCTGCGTATTCAGAACGCACAGCTCGCCTGAAGGCTCTGTCTAAGCACAATCCAGCCATTAGTGACTCAATGATTCAGGCGGTTGAAAATGAGGCCGCGGATGTTATGAATGCCATTCGCAATGCCCAGCTTGTGCTTGATAGCGTGCGCCTTGTGTTCTGCGGCTGACGAATCATCGGAAAGCGAGAGCACGCAGAAACCAAAAAGCCCGCTGAATGCGGGCTTTTTAGTACTGCCTGATTTACTCTTCAGAATAGAATGACCTCAGAACAGAAAGTTGTCCGACCGGAAGGCTATCAGAGACTGCGGGTAACGGAGCGCATTGTGACAAACTCTTCCGCACCTGTTGGGTGAATACCCAGAGTTCTGTCGAAGTGGTTCTTGGTCGCGCCAGCCTGCATGGCTACAGCGATCCCCTGAATCATCTCCCCGGCTTCTTCGCCAACCATATGAGCGCCAATTACCTTGTCGTCGGACCGGCGTACGATAAGCTTCATCAGAGTGCGCTCTGACGATCCACTTAAGGTGTGCTTTAGTGCACGGAACTCGGAAGTATAAACATCGATGTCTGCGGGATACGCTTCAGCAGCTTCCTCTTCCGTTAAACCGACAGTGCCAATATTAGGCTGACAGAATACAGCGGTCGGGATGAGTTCGTAGTCCATAACACGCTGATCAGCGCCGAACTGCTGATCGACAAACACCATCCCCTGCTCAAGGGCTACCGGAGTGAGTGCAGGAGTACCAATCACATCACCCAGAGCAAACACCCCGGAGACATTAGTTTCAAAACGTTCGTTTGTAATGATCGTCTGATCTTTTCGCAGCTCAACACCGATACTTTCAAGCCCGAGGCCTGAGATTTTAGGCGAACGACCGGTCGCAAAGACAACGGCATCACAGCGGACCTGGGTGCCGTCATTGAGAATACAAACTTTGTCACCATCTTCTTCGCGAATTTCAACCACGTCGGTCTCGGTTCTCAGCTGGATGCCTGTCTTGGCGATTTCCTGGGTTACGAATGTACGGATTTCGTTATCGAAACCGCGCAGAATCTGCTCTCCGCGATAAAGCAACTGAGTGTCGGCACCCAGGCCTGCAAAGATGCCTGCAAATTCAACGGCAATGTACCCACCGCCAATAACGACCACGCGCTGTGGAAAGGTTTCCATCGCAAAAACATCATTGGAGTCCATAGCCAGCTGAGCCACG
>JAYNJA010000409.1:0-988 GCA_038109705.1 Thalassolituus sp.
AGGGTCGCGAAATCGATCATCAGATCCGGATTTTCGCTGGCTCCTTCAAATAAGGCATCGCAGAGCACCAGACGGCCTTCAGCATCCGTGTTATCGATTTCGACGGTCAGACCTTTACGGGTGGGGAGCACATCACCCGGACGGAAGGCGTTACCGCTGACCGCATTTTCGGCCGCTGGAATCAGCAGGCGCAGGCGGACTGGCAGTTGGTTGGCCATGATCAGATAGGCAAGACCAACTGTGTGTGCCGCTCCGCCCATATCTTTCTTCATCTGGCGCATGGCGTCACCCGGCTTCAGGTTCAGGCCGCCACTGTCGAAGCAGATGCCTTTACCTACCAGGGTGACCTTCGGATGGGATTCATCACCCCAGCGCAGATCGATCAGACGTGGTTCATGCTCGCTGGCACGACCAACGGCATGAATCATAGGGAAGTTGTGCTCCAGCAGTTCCTGCCCGGTCAGTTCTTTTACTTTGGCACCAAATTCTTCCGCCATGCTGTGGACAGCAACAGACAGATCTTTTGGCATCATGTCAGACGCTGGAGTGTTGATCAGGTCGCGTACCCGGCGAGTCCCCTCGATCAGGCGGCTCGCTTCGGTGATAACCTGTGGCTGATCCAGTGCCAGCAGTGCCGTTGCAGCAGGCTTTTCGGTATAGCGGGTGAAACGATAAGCGCCTACGCCCCAACCAAAGGCGATGGCAGTCAGAGTTTGCTCATCAAACGTCTGTTCAATGCGGTAAGTGCCCGCAGGCAGCGTGCTGGCCAGGTGGCCGCAGGCAAAATAATCATCGGTGCTTTCTACTACGCACACTGCGCCCGCGAGAGTGCCACCATCACCTGCGATAGTGGATACGCCAGTGCCGCTGAAGCCGGTCGCCGCTAACCACTGTTTTGTTCCATCCGTCTGTCGCTCGAGCCAACCTTCATAATGTGCTTTTTCCAGCAGGTTGAGCGGCAGACCTTCGTTGCTTTGTATCAGTACAT
>JAYNJA010000409.1:998-1744 GCA_038109705.1 Thalassolituus sp.
CCTGTGCACCTGCCTCGACGGCAACCAGCATGGCCAGCAGCGCGACGACTGTCTTGCCGCTACCGACATCGCCCTGCAGCAATCGCAACATTCGCGTGTCGGACGACATATCCCCGGTTATCTCGGTCAGTGCGGTTTTCTGGCCGTCCGTCAGTATGAAGGGCAGCGCAGCGATAGCTTTGGCCCGCATGCCGCCATCTCCGGCGATGGTTGATACGCCATTGCCACTGAAGCCAGTTGCGGCGAGCCACTGTTTTGTGGCGTCGGGCTGGCGCTCAAGCCAACCTTCATACTGGGCTTTTTCCAGCAGGTGGAGCGGCAGACCTTCGTGGCTGTGGATCAGTACATCTGACATGGCGTCTTCCTTTATTTTTAAGTGACTTTGTTGCGCGACAGCAACTCTGATAAGTATAGGACTTCCCGCACGCAGGCAAAACAGGCTGGGCTCAGGTAAACTATATGGCCATATGAAAATATTCTTTCTGGGGGCCGGATGGCTGATGAAGTGATTGGTGGTGTACTGATAGGCAGTGCCGCCGCCATACTCTGGATAGGGATTGGCCGCATCAGCGGTATGACAGGAGTCACTTCAAGTCTGTTTCTTTTATACGAGCGTCAGCGACATTGGGCTCTCTGGTTCGTGCTGGGCTTAACTCTGGCCTGGCCGATGATGCAGTTTGCCGGCCTTGATGCTCAGATCCGCATTACAGATAACACTGGGTTGTTAATCGCCGCCGGTTTGTTGG
>JAYNJA010000410.1:0-1738 GCA_038109705.1 Thalassolituus sp.
TCAGTACGAGCATGTACTGATTAACAGCCAGTATCAGGGTGTTGCGATGGTGATTGTAATCGATCTTTCGGCAGGCCATATTCTGGGGCACTACTTGTTGGACGTTAATCCACCGGGAACGCGTGTTTCTGATAACGGCTGATACCTGACTTTAATAGCAATAAAAAAATGCCGCAGCCCGAATGGGATGCGGCATTTTTATTTCTGGACGACAGATGTCTTAGCGGACGCTGGTAGAACTCAGCTCTTCAGGCAAAGGATATTGAGGTTCTGCAATGCGAGGCAGAGAGCCACGATCAATGTCATCAATGTCAGTGTAACCCTCAGCGGCATCTCCTTTTGCGTACAACAGCTGGCTCCAGCCGCCGTTAAGAACAGCTTCACGATAGAGATTCAACACACGGGTTTTTTCTAGCTTTTCTACCTCTGAGGCAATACTTTCGCGCGTATCGAAAGAGTAGCGTCCTGAACTGAGGTCTGACCAGAACACCCCTGATTTCTCACTCATATTCTTCGGAGCTTCAAGCAGGCGCGTAATTAACCCCTGGCGGAATAGGCCGAATTCTTCATCGTCCATGGTTGACAGAGTTGCTTCATACTGACGGAAGAAAATATCGCTGTGCTTTATCATTTCTTCAGGAGAAGCCGTTGGCGACTGAACAATAAATACCAGACCTGGCATTGCTTTAATTGGGTAGGCCATGGCAAACACGATGTAGCCAAGCTGTTGGTCGGTACGCATGTACTGGTAGTAAGGGGAAGCAATCATCTGTGCCAGAAGGCCAGCTTCTGCCCGTGCGGTGTCACTGGAATCTTCGCCCTGGAAGTAAAGCGTCATCACCTTATCCGGATGATCCTGCTCAACAATTTTCTGGAATTTACCAACGGGGGCTTTAACCAGCAGTGATGGGTCGGGAAGCGAAGCCGATGCCGGGAAGTATTGCTGCGTCAGATTACCGATATGGTCGGCCTGTTCACTGCTCAGAGTGCCATGTACATAGGTAACGGTCGCGAGATCCTGCTTGAGGTTGTCGGCAAACTCGCTCAGCTCGGCCAGTGTGACGTCGCTCACTAATGGCAGCAGGTCGGTATCGCTGAAGGACGGATCGATCAGCCAGTTTTTCATTTCTGCCATCGTCCGCTGGAACGGACGCGCCTTGAGATTATTTTCCAGAGCACGCTGTAGGCTGGAACGGTAGCGGCTGAATTCTTCTTCGGAGATCTCAATAGACCCCATTTCATCAAAAATACGCTGTAGCAGTACTGGTAGCTTGTCGTAATAGCCGCCGACTGCGACTTCAAGGCCCTGATCTGTTGCTGCAAGGCGATAATTCAGACCGGCCAGGCTCGCTGGATAGCTGTAGGTATTTAAGGCTTCGTTGACAGTGCGGGCATAGAGTTTAGCGAGTACACGTTGGCGAGCATCTGTCATTACTTTGGCTTTTTTCAGATGGATAAATACCTGAGCTTTGGGTAACTGAAACTCGTGTTCCGGGTAGTACCAGAGTTGACTGTTTTCTGAGCTGGTAATCAGCTGCGGCACGTCACTTTTCTTGGCAGGATTAACCTCAAGATTTTCCGGAATAAATGGGTTTTCTACCGGAAGGTGTAGATTACTGTCGGTAATATCTACAGCGGCGAATGTCATCGGACGGATGCGGATTGCTGTATCATACCAAGGGTCGGTTGTGTCGGTTTCTACTCCCGGGGCAATCAGTGTTCGCAACATATTTTCTGC
>JAYNJA010000411.1:0-1734 GCA_038109705.1 Thalassolituus sp.
CAGAAGCCTGGGTGCGCGAGAATCCCGATTCTCTTCTTGCCTTGCTCTGGTACGGCCTCAGCCCGGAGCTCAAACCAGCCATTGATGCCCGTGTTGAGCGCAGTAACTGGAATGACCGACAGGCCCATAATTTCGTCCGTATGCAGCAGACCCGCCCGCCACTGTGGCTGCGCCCTCGTCTGGATCAGGATGCGACGACACTGCTGGAAGAACTGAAAAACGAAGGCGTTGAAGCGGCTATTAACGGCACAGGCCTGTGTGCAACAGGTGGGTTTGGCATCAGTCAGACCACCGCCTTCAAAGAGGGTCGCGTTGAAATTCAGGACCATGCCAGCCAGATGATCTGTGCGGCTGTTAAAGTAGAACGCGGTGATAAAGTCTGGGATGCCTGTGCTGGCGCTGGCGGTAAAGCGCTCGCACTGTCTGATGCCACTCAAGGCAAGGGCGTCGTCGTTGCGACAGACCTCCATGACTACAAGCTCGCTGAGCTGAAAAAGCGCGCAAAACGCGCCGGCCACGCCAACATCCGTACCTTCACCTGGGACGGCGAAGCGGCTCTGCGCTTGCCAGCCGAAGTTGCCCGTCAGCAAGGCTTCGACAAAGTACTGGTCGATGCACCCTGCTCCGCCACAGGTACCTGGCGTCGTAATCCGGATGCGCGCACCCGTCTGAACGACAAACAGATTAAAGAACTCAATGCTCTGCAGCTGAAACTTCTGAGCAACGCGAGTAAAGCAGTACGCAATGGCGGACGCCTTGTTTATGCAACCTGCAGCTGGCTGGTCGAAGAAAACGAAGACATCGTTGCCACTTTCCTGTCACAGAACGCTGAGTTCACTCTGATCAGTGAAAAAATGGCCGGAGCGCCGGACACTGATGCCGACACTATGTTTGTGGCAGTGATGGAAAAAGCGCCAGCAGTACAATAAGCGCTGCTGCAGTATTGCCTTGGTAGGGGCACTACGTTTGTCCCTGCCGAAGGTATTCGTCCGGCGTCCGCCTGAGACAGTCCCGGCACACCTTATCCCCTTTTTCAGGTCCGTCCGGCTTCATCCAGTCAATTGCGGTGAACATCCGGTGTGCAAAACAATGCGCCCTGACACCGATTATTCGTTAAAGACGGATTTCGCAGTAAAGTTTTGCACTTTTACCGGATGCTCCCCGCTTGACTGGCGCCGTACGCAGACCTTCGAAAGGGAATAACATGCACCACGACATCCGTATCAACAAAAAAAGCCGGAGAGGCATACACCTATCCGGCTTTCTTTTTTGCCATCGCCCCGAGCTACGGGGCAACAGATCAGATACAAACAGTTTTCAGTGGAGGAAAACCGTTGAACTCAATCGCGCTGTAGGTCGTGGTGTAAGCACCACAGGAGAACCAGTACATGCGATCACCGGCTTCCAGCGACAGTGGCAGTTCATACTTGTACTGTTCGTACAGAATATCTGCAGAGTCACAGGTTGGGCCCGCAATAATTACTTCTTCGCACTCACCATCACGCTCAACGTACAGTGGGTACTTAATCGCTTCATCAAGAGTCTCGATAAAGCCACCGAACTTACCAATATCGGTATACAACCAGCGGTGCAGGTCGGTACGGTTCTTACGGCTTGCCAGAACCACTTCACTGACCAGAATACCGGCGTTAGCCGCCAGAGAACGACCTGGTTCCAGAATGATTTCTGGCAGCTCATCACCAAAGTCTTCCTTGAGGAAGCGGGTGATTTCTT
>JAYNJA010000412.1:0-1728 GCA_038109705.1 Thalassolituus sp.
CGCCAGATCTTCGTTCATCAGGCGGGTTTCGGTCGACAGACGTGTAGCCCGCAGACGCGCATGTTCAGCCTGCTGATGGGCGGATTTCAGGTGCTGTGTTCGCTGGTTGCGGCGCCAGAACAGGTCGTTCAGGGCTTCGACCAGGGGCTTCATATCCGGGTCTTTCAGCTTCAGGGTGATGCGCCCGTCGTCGGTGCGTTCTGAGGCCTCCCGGATATCTTCCAGCAAATGCAGATAAGGCATCTGCTGCCACTGCCGGGTGAAGAGGTAAAGCATGAATACAAGCAGGGATGAGACAGCGACGATGACCAGGCTGGTGGTCAGAGTATCGAGGTAGAAAAAACCGGGCAATGACACGTCGTGGCGGATAAGCAGGGTGAACTCCTGATCTCCTGCGGTGAATACATAGCGCTCTCCGGCGGTACCGGGTTCGATCAGACGCAGATCTGATCTGAATACGGATTGGGCAGATGCGTCATTACTGTGTCCCAGCCGTTGACCGGAAGCGTTGTAGATAGCGACTTCCTGAATCTGGTAGTGCTGAGTCATTTGAAAGAGGATGCTCTGCAGCGGGTGCAGGTCGTCTGGAGCTGATGCCAGCTGGGCTTCGGTGATTTTAGCCAGCATATAAGACAGCTCGGGGCCGACGTTCTGTCGGCCGACACGATCGGCCGCCGCGATGTAGGCCAGTGTGGCAATAAGTATCACACCTGCACAGACGAGCAGGGTCGCCAGCATTGATTTCTGGCGTGCCAGCATCATGGTGTCAGTCTTCCTCGATTTGCCATTCTGCCTCCCTTGCAGACATCGCCGTGTAGAGTTTCTGCAACTCTGGTGCGGTCAATCCATTCGCTTTTGCCTGCGCTAGCAGATAACCACATATATAAGGTAACTCAGTCGGGCGCTGATGCAATACATCCTGCAATGTGGACGACTGGTTCCGCGCCGTTGCTGCAGCGACTGTATTCGCTCGTTCTCTGATATCAAAACCGGTTTCCCAGTTCAGATCTTTGTACAGTGATGCTACTTCGTCTACGAGCTTCTGAAAATGTCTGAAATACGCGGGATCTGAAAGTAGCTCGCCATTCAGGCACCGATAGTAGCCTGTTAATGGATTAATAATAGCGTTTATCGCCAGCTTGGCCTTGAGTACCTGATGTATCTGATTATCGGCAGTCAGCCCGGGAGGAACAGGGGGGAAAGTGTCTGTTTTTGTAGACTGCCACGGACCGCAACGGGTTTCTCCCTGGCCTGCGTAAACAACGTGGCCGTTAGCGCGTTTGTATGCTCCTTCGGTTGATGAGGCTACCCACAGATCAGGTTTGTGCCGTTTTTCTGTTGGGCATTGATTCAGCCAGTCGCTGACTTCCTGCTGTTGCCCCATACCATTCTGTAGCAGCAGTATCCGTTCGACTTGGTCAATCGAGGTGCCGAGGCCTTTCATCGCCCTGAGGGTATCTGCTGCTTTAGTCGTGACAACCAGCCAGTCGAGGGGTTCGCCTTGCCATAGTGGTGCCGAAAAAGTGGTGGGCGTTGGGTGCTCAACGGTCAGAACGTTGGCGCCACTGCGGTTGCGCAGATAAAGCGTCTGATCGCGCCAGTGCCACGCCATGAGTGTGCCCAGAGCACCTGTGCCGAGTATCGCGATGGATTGTTTCATCCCGGAATTATATGAATACCGGGACAGAATTACACCCGGGCGCGGATGTCTTCCTTGTTGGTGTCAGG
>JAYNJA010000413.1:0-1725 GCA_038109705.1 Thalassolituus sp.
CGTGCCGGTAAAACCATTATTACCGTCGTGGTTATCCTGAGCTTCCTGAATTCTATTGGTTCAGACGGTTCTTTCGGTAATGAGAACAATGAGAAGTCTGTTCTTTCAGGTATTGCCCGTACCATTACACCTGCGTTCGGACCTTTAGGAGTTCAGGACGACAACTGGCCAGCCACCGTGGGTATCATCACCGGTATTTTCGCGAAAGAAGCCGTCGTAGGTACGCTGGATGCGCTCTACTCACCAGAGGCTGGTGAAGCTGGCGAATATGATCTGGTAGGTGGTCTGAAGGAAGCTGTGATGACGATTCCAGATAACGTAATGGGCCTTGCTGATACTCTGCTTGATCCTCTCGGACTGTCGATCATCGGTGCCGATCAGGGCGAAGAACAAGGCGTTCATGACTCGACCTTTGCCACGATGGAGACTCTGTTCGTTAGCCAATGGGCAGCATTCTCTTATCTAGTATTCGTTCTGCTCTATACCCCATGTGTTGCTACTCTCGGCGCAATGGCGCGTGAATCAGGCGTTCGCTGGATGCTGTTTGTAACAGGCTGGAGTACTGGTCTCGCCTACACTACGGCAGTGATTGTCTATCAGACGGGTCAACTGACCAGCAATCCGGTCAGTGCGCTCAGCTGGATCATCGGCTCGATTGCTTTTATCGCATTGTGCCTGTGGCGCATGCGGGCTTACGGTAAAGCCCGTGATGCTCGAATAATCCCGATTACGGCAATAGACTGATCAGGCTTCGCTGACAGCGACTGGATTACTCCGGTCGCTGTCGGCGAATCCTCTCTCCCAGCGCTGCGTATTCATTACCACCAAGACGCGCCAATGGATTAATCAGTTGTGAATTCAGCTGTAACCGGCCTTCAACGTCTGCCGCCACACCTTCGTCAATAAACATGCGCTCCACTTCAAGAAATACAACGTGCTGCGGATTATTACCAAGATCCACCTGCTGCTGATAACGACACAAAAACGCAACCGGCGCTGCAGCAACACGGGGTAAAGGCCAGTTACCCTGAAGCTCAAGACCGATATCAAATGCTTTGGTTTCACTTATACCGGCAGCCAGTGTCGAGGATGAAATATTCACCGCGTCTACCTGAGCGGCATCAGCGATATTCACCACACACCAGCCACTACGGCGAAGGTTACGATAACTGTCTTTTTCGGTGCCCACAGACTTCTGCCCCATCGAAACAACGAAGGTAGGTGGCGCTGAACAGACCGGCGCAAAGAAAGAGTACGGCGCAAGATTCGTACTGCCATCTTCATCAGCGGTAAGAATCCAGGCAATTGGTCGTGGTATCACTGACTGAACCAACAGGTGATAGCGCTCTATTGGGGTTTTGTCAGAAAACTGAATATCCAAAGTTAACTCCTTATATTTTATGCGGGTTCAGATTACTCCGATGTGGCACGACTTGCACCTGTACCGGATTACCTTTATAACCGCGCCGTTACCCGGGAGATATTATGCTGACCGCCGAACGTGTTTTTCCTCTGCTGGCCATTATCGTCAGCCTGCTTGCCTGGCAGAACCCCGAGCCGCTGCTTGGTCTGACGGGTGCGATAGTTCCGTTACTCACAATCATTATGTTTTCAATGGGCCTGACACTGAGAGTTCAGGATTTCCAGCGTATCTGGAAGAAGCCAGAACCGGTTGCCCTTGGAATTGTTCTTCAGTTTGGCCTTATGCCGGTCATCGCCTGGGGG
>JAYNJA010000414.1:0-1710 GCA_038109705.1 Thalassolituus sp.
TTCCGTGGCTGAAGTCGCAATCGCTGATTCTGGTGACGTCTCCGAAGAATCTGTTGCAGAAACCTCGGAAGAAATTCTGGCTGAACAGGTGGATAGCGACGATGAGGACGACATGATCCTCGATATCTTCCTCGAAGAAGCCGATGAGATTTCTGAAGTCATTGAGGGCATCCTTCAGAAATGGGAGAACTCACCAGATGATCTGCTCCCTGTCGCTGAGCTGCAACGTGAGCTGCACACGCTCAAGGGCGGTGCTCGCATGGCTGAGCTCTCAGACGTCGCGGATCTGTGCCATGAACTGGAGACCCTGTACGAGCGTCTGAACGACGGCGTCATTGACGCCAGTCAGTATACGCTACCGATGGTGCAGAAAGCCCATGACCTGCTGGCAATGCAACTGCAGGCTGTGCGTCGTGGTGATAGTGCAGCATCACCAGCCGCAATGATTGAAGAGTTGCGTTCTGCTGCGTCTATTGCTGCCCCGGTTGCTGATACAGAGTCATTTGAAGGGGCGAATGATTCGCCGCAGCCTGAAGAAATTCAGTCAGAATCCGCTGATGAAAGCGACCGTGAGATTGTTGGCATCTTCCTTGAGGAAGCTGGCGAATTGATGGAAGCGCTGGACGAGGCTATCGAAAGCTGGCGCGCGGATACTTCTTCACGTGGCGGTGCTAACGAAATTCTTCGGGTGCTCCATACACTTAAGGGCGGGGCTCGACTGGCAGGCCTCTCTGCCATAGGCGATCTGACGCATAATTTTGAATCCGATGTGCAGAAAGCACTGGATCGTAATGCTCGTTTTGACGAAACCTTCTTTGGTCACCTTCTTCAGCGTCAGGAAGCTTTGCAGACCAGAATCGACGAGGTCGACAGACTCCTTGATAGCGATGGTCTCCTGATCCTTGGCGAAAAAGAGTTGGTGGTTGATCAGCCCGTACAGGTCGATGATGATTTCATAGACGCTGAAGAGTCGTCTGCCTCTGATACTGAAGCGCAGGAAGAGACCATCCCTGATGCACCTGTTCTGAGTGTGGTTGATAAGGATAACGTTGCTGCAATGATGGAGACATCGGCAGCACCTCTTCTAGCTACGCCTTCGTTGCCAGGTAAGGAAATAGAAGAATCCCGACCTCAGTCGGTGCCGGCCATGGCGCAGCAGCGTAAAGCACCTACGGAGCTGGTGAAAGTTTCAGCCGATCTGTTGGATAGCCTGGTTAACCTTGCCGGTGAGACAGCGATCGGTCGTGGTCGTCTGGAGGAGCAGGTCAGCGACTTCTCCGGCACGCTTGGCGAAATGGATCAGACACTTGATCGTATGCGCGATCAGTTGCGTCGCCTGGACATGGAAACGGAAGCGCAGGTGTTGTTCCGTCAGGAGCGCCACGGGCCTGCGTATGAAGACTTTGATCCTCTGGAGATGGACCGCTACTCAGCGATGCAGCAGCTTTCCCGGGCTCTTATGGAATCAGCGTCTGACCTCATCGATCTGAAAGAAACCCTGACTCAGAAAACACGTGATGCCGAAACACTGCTCCTGCAGCAGAGCCGGGTAAATACAGAGCTGCAGGAAGGTCTTATGAAGACCCGCATGGTACCGTTCCAGCGAATGGTGCCGCGTCTGCGTCGAATTGTTCGCCAGGTCAGTCTCGAGCTGAACAAACAGGTTGAACTTCGGGTTAACAACGCCGACGGCGAAATGGACCGTACCAT
>JAYNJA010000415.1:0-1704 GCA_038109705.1 Thalassolituus sp.
ATGTTGGTGTTGGTGGCTGGGTTCGCGATCAAAGCGCAGCATAAATGCCAGTCGAGGTAGGGCCAGACTTGCTGCAATAGCATATGAGGACAGCAGGATATTCTGCAACGTCGCAGTATCCAGCACACTCTCTAACGAGCCGCCCTGACTCCGCTCCCACAACCATACACTCCCGGCAAAAATAGTTCCCAGCGCGATAATAGCCCGGACGCCACTCAGCATACGGGTATAACGCAGTGCGATAAGCACCGGAACCAGAGCGATAACCAGACCTAACTGAATCATTTCCGTACCACCGATAAAGCTCACCAATGCAAGCCCGAGGTCCGTATTATTGAGCTGTAATGGAATCAGAGAATTCGCAAACGCAAGGCCATGTATCAGCCCAAATACGGCGGCTAAAAGTGCCGCTTCCATGCGGCCGTGAGGCACAAACAAAAGAAATCCTGCAATCAGTAATGACGACGCTATAGCGACCTCTACCCATTGGAAACCCGGGTTAATCCAACCGAAGCTGACCAGCGCCATACTCAAGGCATGTGTCAGGGTAAACGCGGAGACTGTCATTACTGCTTCGGTCAGGGCGCTACTAATTCGGGGACTACTAATTCGTGTACCCGTCTGGGAAGAGCCACCCGCATATTTGCCTAACGCAGGTATTGCCAGAATCAAACAAAGAATAAACAGCAGGTGGTCAGCCCCCTCCAGAATGTGCCCGACCCCCGACATAAAAAAAGACCCCATACCTGCCAGCACTGAAGCCTGCTCCAGCGACAATGACACTTCGGTGTGTTTCAGGCGCAGAATCCCGAGGGACTGAACTCCCGCAGCGCCACCAGCGAGGCCACTCATCAGAGTCACATAGGTACGGTGACTCGCTACCTGATGCAGAATCAGATCGGAGTGCAGAGTCAGCATCTTACCCGCCGCAAATTCAGCCTGATGAAATTCAAGGCGGGCCTCAACAACAGGCACCAGCTGTTCGCCCTGCTGCTCCCAGCCGCGATTGAGTTGTACTAACTGACCACCGAAGCGGCTATCACCACTTTCTAACCATAGATGGTCAGCAATGTATAACATGAGCGAACTGCGCTCCTTCTGCGACAGCCCATTGCTCGTGACCGACAATGGCTGCCATGCCAACGCCAACTGATCCTCAGGCATCGTCAGATCGAGATAGAGAATGCCCTCGCCTTCAATAAGGCGGATTTGGCTGACGGTGGCTTCATGGGCCTGGCTACTGAATGCCAGCAGAAACAGACTGATCAACAGAAGAATACGCATATCTATCACCTCACAGGCTGTTGCCGTAGTCCCAGTATTTATCGCGATACATAGTGTGGTAGTGCGTGGTGTTACGGATGATCACACCGTTCTGGCAGGCCACTTCGATCCAAACGCGCGGACCGTCAATACGCATATAAGTACCGTTGCGATCAACGTCTACGCCGTAAAGGTAACTACCCGCCCAGGAGATATAGGTTTCAGCATAAGCCGCATCTGAGGTGTATTCGCTCATCAGGCGGTCGGCAACGTCATCAGGAAAATCTCCGACCCAGGCCTGAATAGCCGCTGTCACCAGTGCCTGCTGCTCTGCCGTCAGCGATGACACCAATAACCCTTCCTGATCCGGGTAATCATCCAATGTGGTCGACCCGTTATCCGGCCCCATAACGACGTCACCGTAATTCTGGCTAAGGTAGG
>JAYNJA010000416.1:0-1690 GCA_038109705.1 Thalassolituus sp.
CACTTATCGTTGGCCTTAGTCAGGCCAGCGAGATCAAACAGGGTATCGACGTCTTTCAGAATGATTTCTTTACCCTGAGTTTCAATCAGTTCATTTTTCTGGAAACGGGTGAATACGCGGCTGATCGTTTCAACCGCCAGTCCCAGATAGTTACTGATATCGACGCGTGACATCGGCAGACGGAAATGCGTGGATGAGAAACCACGACGCTGATAACGCTGAGAAATATCCAGCAGGAAAGACGCAACGCGCTCTTCTGCATTCTTCTTGCTCAACAGCAGCATCATATTCTGATCGTGGCGGATTTCGGTACCCATGGTACGCATCAGCTGCTTGCGCAGGTCAGGCAACTCATCAGCAAGGCCGTCCAGTTGCTGCAGTGGAATTTCACATACAGTGGTAGTTTCCAGCGCCTTCGCGGTCAGAGGGTATGAACCTGCATCGTAACCAGACAGACCAATCAGCTCAGACGCCAGATGAAAGCCTGTGATCTGCTCTTCACCATTGCTTGCCAGGGTGTAGGTCTTCAATGCGCCGGTGCGAACTGCGAATACCGACTGAAATTCTTCGCCCTGTTGAAACAGGAGCTGACCTTTCTGAATCGGGCGGCCACGACGGATAATATCGTCGAGACGTTCCATATCATTTTCGGTGAGAGAAAGCGGCAGACACAGGGCGTTCAGAGAACATGTCTGGCAGTGGGGTTGTGCTCCACGAAGTGGGGCGGCAGCAGCTGTCTTCATAACTACTCCATCAGGATAAAGGGCAGACTCAGAATGTGAGTAGTTGAGGCTGCCAGACAGAAATGAGAGTGACGACACCATAACCGATGAGTAATGTTCCCGCAATAACCCTTACATAACTACGGTTAATCAATTTCATCAGAAAAGCCGACGCCAGACTGGCTGAAAAGATCGCCGGTAACGTCCCTAAGCCAAAGCCCAGCATGGCCAGGGCACCGCCGACAGGCTCGCCGTTGGCAGCAACCCAGCTGAGCGTGCTGTAAATAAGCCCGCAGGGAAGCCAGCCCCACATCGTGCCCAACAAAAGCTGGCTGAGTGGATCACTTCGGCCCAGGCGCTTCTGCGCATGCGGCTGCACAAGCGCCCAGACACCTTTGCCAATCTGTTCAATGCGGGTCAGCCACATAGCAAATCGGGCGACATAAAGACCCATCAGAATCAGCATAATCCCGGCAACGGTGCGCAGTACGGTGCCAATCTGGGTATGAAGCTCGGCGAGCCAGAGCCCAAGGCTACCAACAATCAGTCCGGCAATTGTGTAGCTGAAAATACGCCCGAAGTTAAAAAGGACGGCACCACGAATACGGTGGGCGGGGTCTGCCTGGCCCGCTGCAGCGGCAATGCCACCGCACATCACCAGACAATGGCTCGCGCCAAATAAGCCGAGTAGCAGGGCCGTAAGAAAAGAGAGGGGTTCGGTCATGCGTTTTTATCGTTGGCGTCATCATTCGCGCCATCATTCGCACCAGGGGGGGCCTGATCACGCTTTCCAGTTTCTTTGCGAGTGATCAGATGCTCATCGTCATCAAACAGGATCTTATGCGCCGGTGAGTCGAGGTCATCGAACTGGCCACCTTTTACCGCCCAGAAAAAAATAGCCACAGCAATTGTAAGCAGCAGAATAGAAAGCGGGACCAGTACGTAAATGATGTCCATGAGCGGTTCTC
>JAYNJA010000417.1:0-1689 GCA_038109705.1 Thalassolituus sp.
ATGACTCTCAGGATAGGTATGCACAGTTACGTGAGACTTATCCAGATGAGCAACGACAGAATCACGCAGTGGCCCCGGATTCTCTTCCATCAGCTCCTGCGGTGGTGGTACCTCGTGCTCAGCGATCAGCATAGTCACACTGGCACCCTCAGGATCATAGTCCTGACGCGCAACATTCAGAATGTGTGCGCCAATGATATCTACAACTTCCGTGAGAATCTTAGTCAGACGGTCTGCACTGTAGAGTTCATCAATGTACTCAATGTACTCCAGACGCTCTTTTTCAGTCTTGGTGTAGCAAACATCATAGATGTTAAAGCTAAGCGTCTTAGTCAGGTTGTTGAAGCCATGAAGGCGCAGTTTATCGTTCAATGCAATATCCTCAGGAAAACGGGAGAGGCAGCCTCACTCAGCCTCAACCACAGAATAACTGTGAGTAATCTCAACACCACCCTGCTCCAGCATAATAGAAGCAGAACAATACTTTTCAGCAGACAGCTTTACTGCCCGCTCCACGGCCGATTCCCTCAGAGCCCTACCGGTAACGGTGAAATGTACATGGATCTTCGTAAATACGGCAGGCACCGCATCCGCACGCTCCGCCTCAATGTCTGCAACGCAGTCTGTGACGTTCAGACGCTGCTTGGTCAGAATACTCATCACATCAAAACTGGTGCAGCCTCCCAGGCCCAACAACAGCATTTCCATCGGGCGGATACCCAGGTTACGGCCACCATGATCCTCAGGACCATCCATGACAACCGAATGGCCACTGCCAGATTCGCCAATAAACATGGCGTTATCGACCCATTTAACCCGCGTTTTCATCCACAAAGTCTCCGGCTAAATAAAAGCGCGGAGTCTACCACAGACGATCTGTACGGATAACAAAAGACACCTTAAATCGCCAAATTTCGGAAAAAACAGCACCAAATGACCCCTCTGCCGGGTTCAACTACTGCAATGGATAGGTAATAATCATTGACGGGGAAGTACCAAGGACAATAACAATGATCATTCCACGTGTTCCATCAATGCACGCGCCACTGGAAAATTTCCTGACGCAGTGCCACAAAAAACGCTATCCGGCCCGTACCACCATTATTCACGCAGGTGAAGAAAGCGACACACTCTACTACCTGATGAAAGGCTCAGTGAGCGTTACCATCGAAGACGACGAAGGCCGCGAGATGATCATGGCCTACCTCAACGAGGGCGACTTCTTTGGCGAAATGGGTCTGTTCGATGACGACAACAGCCCCCGTACCGCATGCGTACGTGCAAAAACACCGTGCGAAGTGGCCGAGATCTCATATAGCCGCTTCCGCGAACTGGCGGCATCTGATTCTGAGCTGGTCTTCCGTATCTTCCGCCAGATGGCCGAACGCCTGACCCGAACCACCCGTAAGGCCGGCGACCTCGCCTTCCTTGACGTGACTGGTCGTGTCGCAGGTACCCTGCTGGACCTGTGCAAACAGCCAGACGCCATGACCCACCCGGACGGCATGCAGATCAAAATTACCCGCCAGGAAATCGGCCGCATCGTAGGCTGCTCCCGCGAAATGGCTGGTCGCGTACTTAAGTCTCTGGAAGAACAGGGACTGATCAGCGTGGCTGGTAAGACTATTGTGGTGGTTGGTACTCGCTGAGTATCTTTGCTGTGTTAAAAGCGCCCGGTTTTGACCGGGC
>JAYNJA010000418.1:0-1684 GCA_038109705.1 Thalassolituus sp.
TTCATCAATCCGGGCGCACAGCCAGGCCAAAAGATCAGGGCTCAGTGATTTGTGATGTAAGGGATTACGCCATAACGCAGGAATCATAATCAGGTCTGTACGTGCGACGCTCCCGAACGCCTCTCCTGGTTGCAGGTTAAGCCCCCCAACCGGGCGACAGACATCACCAGTGGCCAATACCGCAACCTCGATATCTGGCCGTTTGCGCTGCTGAATAGTACGAAAACTGATCGCTGCCTCGAGCATTTCCAGCGGCATAGCCAGACTGGAAATCAGCATTTTATCGAGTGTGAGAACAGAGATGTGTTGCAGCATAACGCACCCTAGGCAGAACGATATGTCTTCAAAATACCATAATGTGTCGTTTTTATTCTATTCCAAAGAGCACCTTCCGGCGCACACTGTGCAGGCACACTCGGGCAGCCGCCCACACTATGTAGAAGAAAGTAAAAGACGACGCCTGAAAAGGCCGGAGGCAATCGTGTCTGAACATACTCACCAAAACACCCCTGAAGTGGGGGATGTCGTTATCGCAGCATTCGGCGGTATCAGTGCAGCAGGACGCAGCTCCGGCCATCAGGCCTATCGTCGGGTCGTATTCGACGCCCTCACCCCTATTCAACAGGCCCAGACACTGAACGAACTGGCCAACCTGACCGAGCGCCCACCGCACGAAGTGCTGGAAGGCTCTCTGGTTCGACGCTGGGACGCAGACAGCGCAGAACTTCGTGGCTGGAATCCGGAAGCCATGCTCTACCACGAACTGATTGGCCCCGAGCTTATCGATCCAAATGCAGAAACAGACGCAAACGTAGATAACGGTATAATTAAACCTAAAACCTACCGCGAAGCGTTTAAGCGCTGCGACGTACAAAGCGCGGGCCAACTGCCGCGTGGGTTTAATATCGCCGGCCTTTACAACTCACGCCATCATCCTCGTGGCTTACAGATGGCCCTGTACGCAGCCGCTGATGCTCTGGGAAACCTCGGCATGAGCGCCGACGACATCAAACAGCACCTGCGCCCTGACGACATCGCTGTTTATATGGGCTCAACAGCCGGCCAGCTGGATATGGAAGGCTTTGGCGGCATGCTCTGCGCGCCTCTCCTTGGACAACGCAATACCTCACGTCAGCTGCCGATGGGCATTTCCACCATGCCCGCCGACTTTATCAACGCCTATCTACTGGGCAATGCCGGCAGTACTGGCAGCAACAACGGTGCGTGCGCGAGTTTTCTCTACAACCTGCGCATGGCATTAGATGATATCCGCAGCGGTCGCCGTAAAATGGTGCTCACTGGTAATGCAGAAGCGCCGCTGCTGTCAGGCGTTGTTGAAGGCTTTAACGCTATGGGCGCACTTGCCACCGAAGAGCGTCTGCGCAAACTCGAAGGCAAAAGCGACGAACAAGACCCAGATTACAGAAAGGCATCCCGCCCCTTTGCACAGAACGTTGGCTTCACTATGGCCGAATCTGCTCAGTGCTTTGTACTCGTCAGCCGCGACACCGCGCTTGAACTCGGCCTCAACATACTCGGCAGTGTCGGCGACGTATTCATTCACGCAGACGGCCACAAGCGCTCTATATCAGCACCAGGTATTGGCAACTACATTACCCTGGGCAAAGCCATGGCATCGGCCAAGCGAGCACTGAGCAAAACAGAACTGGCCGAGACCGCTCCA
>JAYNJA010000419.1:0-1660 GCA_038109705.1 Thalassolituus sp.
CGGATTATCTTTCAGCTGGTTAAGCACTGCGTGCATGCTTTCGTAGGTAGGCACCCCTAACAGACTGCCCTCGACGTCACCGAAGAGGTGCGTATCAGTCACCTGCAATACTCGCAATGTCTCTCCGGAAGTTAGTTTGTACACGCCTGCCTCGGTCTTATTGTTCTGGGGTGTGACTATATATTAGACGGCCGTTACGGTGCCTTCCGGAAACACATCACATAACGGCTCAAACGCGCCAATCTTACAGATTCTATACAGTTGGCACGAAATACAGCGGCTTGATTGCAGCTTTACAGGGTAGGGATAAACGAAAAGGGTTTTTCAACAAGGCCATGCTGCAGGCAGTGATCCAACCAGTCAGCCAGAAAGCGGTTAAGCTGGATTTTTTCGTCGGGCATGCGCATCTGCGGATTAGGGTATTGATAACGCCCTTCAAAACGGTGCTGATTCTGATAACTCATGACCTCAGCCATGCTGACATCGTGATACAGACGCACCTGCATTGATGGCAGCTGCACCCACTCTGGCGCCAGGCCTTCCTGCTTTACCGTCAGCATAGTCGTATAAGGCTGCACCTCTTCGACACGGATACGAATCCGCGCGCTGTGCTCAGGGTTACCGCCAGAATGGCCAGCGATAGCAAAAACACGCTCACCGCCAGCATCGGTCTCCGGTAATAAACGCAGAAAGCGCATGTAGTTCGACTCAGCAACAGATGCCATCTCCTGCAGGTCGGGCACGTAGCGTTGACGCGGCAAATCAGTTCTCCGTATTTACAACTATGTAGTTACAACGAAAAGGTTGCGGAATAGGTTATGGCTAATCAGAAAGCCAGAGTGAAACACACTAGCAGTCTGGCTTTCTGTTTTCGCCAGAAACAAGCTCGACAGTGCCTGTCAGATGTAGCGTCAGATAAAATCTGAATGATGTATTTTCAGCCACTGCAGCGCCATAATCGTGGCTGCGTTGTTGATGATACCCTGCTCTACGGCATTATAAGCCTCTGCGAACGGAACCGCGAATACGCGGATGTCCTCATGTTCCTCATCAAGACCATGAAGCCCACCCAACCCCTCGCTGTCGACAAGCCCACAATATACGGCGACTTTTTCGCTGGTGCCGCCAGGTGAGACCCAGTAATCACAAATCGGAATCAACTTAGTCGGCACACAACCGGCCTCTTCTTCCGATTCACGCAGGGCAACGTCTTCATAGCTTTCACCCTCTTCAACCATGCCGGCCACCAGCTCTATCAGCCAGGGGGAGCGACTGTCTTCGACCGCACCGATACGGAACTGTTCCGTCAGCACCACGACGTCTTTCGCCGGATCATAAAGCAACACGCACACCGCCTGACCACGCTCAAACAACTCACGGGTGAAAGGCCCCATCCAGGAGCCGTCAAAGCGACGATGGCTCAGGGTCAGCTTCTCCATTCGGAAGAACCCCTGATAAACCACTTCTTTGCTTTCGACCTTCACATCATCATGGCTGAGAGGTTGCGGAAATACGTGCGAAGTTATCGGCATACTTGACCTATCTATATACCTGCATAAGAATATTCGAATAACATAGAGCCTGCTCACATTCGGTGTTCCAAATGGAGCAACAATCAGTCCCGGACAACCGGGTATTTTCTGATAGACTCAAAAAGCTA
>JAYNJA010000420.1:0-1655 GCA_038109705.1 Thalassolituus sp.
GAGGAATGATATGGGTATTGCTGCTCCACCTATTCGTTTCCGAGCGGGTGTTTCTCGTTCAAAGGCTGTTGACAAAGTCAGAGTCGAGCGAGACGCAGGCGTGTACGGTGCCGGCATGATCCACGATGTTTCGATGATCACGGTTGGCGAAGCACTGGGTCATGAGATGTGGTGCGACCATGCGTTTCTGGCGCAGGTCGCTGAAGCAGTGCAACACGCTTCACGGGGTATCAAGGCCCGGTTCACGCATCCCGGTCTGAGTAATGACGGCGTCGGGACGAAGCTCGGCAAGTTCTTTAATGCCCGGCTGGAAGGCGATCAGGTCATCGCTGATCTGCATTTCCAGCAGGCAGCTCATGAAACGCCTGATGGCGACCTCGCCAACTACGTCATGACTCTGGCAGAAGAGACGCCGGAAGATTTTGGCCTGAGTATCGTGTTTGATCACGACACAGAAGCGAGTGAGGAGCATGCTGCTCACCATTCTGAACCGGGTCAGTCTTTCAAGTCGCCCGATGAAGACAACAAAGAGAATTACTATCACGCACGGCTCTGGAAACTGTATGCGTGCGATGCCGTCGACACGCCGGCTGCTAATCCGAACGGACTGTTCAAAGCAGGACAGGAAGCAGCGGTTGAAGCGGATCAACTATTGGAATTTGCGTTGGGGCTTTCAGACGTGAAACCCGCGCAGTCTCTGTTCAATGTGGATGGGGATCGAGCCAAGCAATTCGTTGCGCGGTTTCTTTCACGTCATGGTCTTACCTTAATTAAGGAGGTCGAGATGAGTGAAGATGTCACTCAGGTTGAAGCCCCCGAAGTACAGGCTGAGGGCCTGACGCGGGAGGACTTCAATGCAGAACTGACTCGTTATGTCGAAGCATTCGGCAAAGAGCGCGGTTCTGACTGGTTCATTCAGGGTGTTGAGTTCGCTGATGCACAGGCTCTGTGCATTGAAGAGCTGAATGCTGAATTGGCTGCAGCCAAAGAAGAAGCTGCGGAACTGCGCCAACGGATTGAGTCCATCGCACTGGGCGAAGAGGACAGCGGGGTTGTTACTCCGGTCGAAGAAGAGACAGTGAATCCTTACAAGGGATTCGCCGGTAAAATCAACATCAAGTAAGGAGTAATTAACCATGGCTAACGATCTGCTTGCAGTAGCGGACTTCATCGCGGATGCCCTCGATGTTGATCCTACAGCGACAAGTGAAGTACTGAACGCTGCACCCCTCGTGGCTGCTCTGCCGATCAGCGATACTGCTGACGGTTCTGACGTTCATAAGTACAACAAGTACACGGCGGCCCCAGTTGTTGGCTTCCGTGCGGAAAACGCGGGACGAGACTACGACCACTCGGTCGACGAAGTCGTCAGCGTGACCTGCAAAATCCTTGACTGGTCATGGCGTGTAGACCACGCTATTGCTCAGGCATGGCGACGTGGGCCACAGGATCTGATCGCTCGCGAAGGTCTGCGTCACCTTGGTGCCGCACTGTTCAAGCTGGAACAGCAAATCATCTACGGTACAGATGCCACCCTCGGTGATGCTTCTGGTTTCTCTGGTCTTCTGCAGTCCACCGATCTGGACGCTGTCGCTGACGACATGGTCGTCAATGCCGGCGGAACGACTGCCACAGAGCAGAGCAGTGTTTACGCC
>JAYNJA010000421.1:0-1653 GCA_038109705.1 Thalassolituus sp.
TAACAGAATCCTGCTATAATGCGGTTCGAGATCCCTATGTTTTAAAATATCGTTCAATACACTAATCTGTTCTGGGCCTGAAACGCAAACGACAATAGGAAGAATAGTGCCATCGCAGGTAAGGCAGGCAGCACCCAGAACAGTATGGGAGCGAAATCTGGTTTGTAGAATATATGTGTAGCGATGGCGTCGCTCAAAAACATACCAATGATAGTTGCTGGAATGGTAGCAGTGGCGATCCAGAGTAGACCCCTGTTAAGCTTTTCCTGGGCAAATTCGTCGCTACCGCGGGCTGACAGGAAACGCAAAATGATATTGTCGAGGCCCAACCGGAAAAATACGGAGAGCACTGCGAGCAAGGTGAAGCCTAGTAGGAATAGACCTGCTTCGTCGTTGGACATATTGCGGGTGACAAGGGCGGTTAGTGCAAAAGCGACGAAGGCAGATGACACTTTGGCACCGGCGGCAAATCCGAGCTTTATCAGTGTGGCAGTACGGCCTGTTGCCAATTGGTGAGTCACCGGTCGTTCCTTCGTGTGGTCGTGTCAGATGCCGGTTCTTTCATTTATACAGATCCCTGTCTTCACGTGGATTACATCTCACTTGCTTGTAAGACGCGATCCTACGTCTACTTACGCATACAATGATGATGGCGCAATTTTACATGAATTTACGCTGCTTGCATGGGGTATTTCAAACGAATGTCGCGTCCGTCATACCATAATCAACTCATGCCAATGAAGCGCCCGATTGAAGGCAATATCTGAGGTAAGTCTGTCGCCGGTACGCCAATCCATTTCAGCATTTGGGCGGTGATCTGCTCGCTGGCGATGGTTGGGATAATGCGCCCCCGCTGGTCTTTATCCATCGACTCACTGGTTTGACGTAGATCTGGCATTTCACCGAATAACTGACCTTTCGCTGCCGCCCCCATGATGATCTGGATCCCACCCCAGCCATGGTCGGTACCACTATTATTAGGCACCAAAGTGCGGCCAAAGTCAGACTGGGTAAACAAGCTGACGTTGTCAGTCAGTTTGAGTGTTTGCATAGCCAGCTGGAAATGCCACAGCGACAAACTCAGCTCGCGTAGTAGGGCGTGATGCCTGCGGTGTTGCTCATCGTGGGTGTCAAACCCTGGCATAGTGACTACAAAAATCTGCCGTTCAAGCCCTTCACGCTGGCCGACTTCTATCATGCGGGCGACAGTTTCAAGTTGTTTAATGAGTTTGCCATGCATTTGTATGTCGAGACCTAACAACTGTTCGTCAGGCAGAGCAAACAAGGCTGAATCAAAAGGGTCTGTCAGCTTGGAGTAATCATATGTGCTATACCAGTGCTCTTCAAGATAGGCGGTTAGTTCAATGGCTCGTTTCTGCCGTGCTGCGATTACATTTAAGAAGGCGTTATTGTGAACTGGGGAATAAAGCGGGATCATGCTTTTATTCAACTCAGCCCGCCCTGCACCCCAGATTTTGATTGGTCGACCTGCGGGTAATACCAGTTCGTTACTGCGCTCGCCGTTAAAGGTGGTTGAGCTCCGCTCAACTGAAATATTTAAGCCTAGTGGGTTAGAGGTTTGATACAAGCCTTTGTCACGCCAGTATTTGGCTAAGCGCCCCCCCCAGCCTGTTCGACGACGTTGTTGCGCAT
>JAYNJA010000422.1:0-1616 GCA_038109705.1 Thalassolituus sp.
GGATCAGGTGCAGCGGTCATACCCGTTACAACGCAAAAGATATGCCATCGACCAGTGTTTGGTTTCCCGCATCACTCTTCACGTACAAATAAAAAGTAAGCCAAAAATCCGAGTGATTGACGCACTGTTTTCGTGCTGGTGATTCAGCACGAATGCGACCAAGCACCATTGTGGGGCGCCATCCTTAGGAAACGGCGTGCGATATGAGGCGAATCTGATCACATGGAAACTGAGGAACAGCTCACGGGACTGTTGGGGAGCGCTCAGCAAGCTCGGAGCTAGGTTGTCTTTCTCCGAAATGACCAACAAGGCAACTCAGCGCTGAGCGCCATGACCTCCCCCATTCGATCAACTTTGTAGCCAGGGGTGTTGTCGACGTACTGAACCCAGATATCAGTCTTCAAAAAAGTCCGCAGCGCTTGCATAGCTGGAGACTCTAGATATGACTTAAGGCAGACAAACAAATACGCCTCATCAAACAGTGGTACAAAAGTCAGGCCCAATGCCAAAGCGGCTGATTCGGTACCCATACCCACGTCGGCATCACCACTGGCGACGCGCAGTGCGACAGCCTGATGCGATAACTCATCACCAGGTAACACCCTTAATTCATCTAATGCGATCCCCGACTCAACGAGCCAATGATTTAGGGATACCCGGGTACCAGTACCCAAAGCACGCATTGCAAAGCGCGCCTGGCGCGCTTTGATACAAGCTGCTGTTTTCAAATTCGACGGGTTACCGCTGGGAACAATCAAACCCAATTGCCGCCGAGTGAACCCAATCACCTTGTGCAAACCCGGCTTAAGCAAAGGTTTGTATGTTTTAGCAATTACGCTTTCTGGCGCACTCGCTATTGGCACATGAAAGCCCGCTAACTGACAACGCCCTTCATTCAATGCCCGAATTGCATCTACGCTGCCACAGAAACGTACATCCAGATAAACACCAGATTCAGGGGCAAACTGCTGCAGGTTTCGAACGGCGTCGTCGTGACTTGCATAAAGCTTTACGACAGGCGTTTCTGCGTTCAGTGCGGTTGCAAAACTACGCTCAATGTCTGCCCGAAGCGCTTGGATTTGCGGGGCGAGCTGTGCTTGAGCATGACGTTCAGCCCACATTAACTTGAAACCCATATCGCTCAACCGCGCTGACTGCCCTTTATTCCACAAAATTAAAGTATGGCCAAGAGTCTCCTCCCAACGCTTAAGTTCACCCCATACATGGCGATACGAAAGGCCAAGATAGGTTGCTGCGCCACGTATTGAGCCCTGCTCTGAAATAGCCCGTAATAGCTGCGTCAGTGGATGATGTACACCGTCAACCGAAACACGGGGATCATTTGCCGTAACGAATTCGTAGGAAAGCCGGATCTTATGCATCTCTGTTCATATTGTTTATGTTTTGAAGCGTCGATACGATACCGCATCTTGTAACTACTCGACGCCAGATGAAACTCTTCAAATTTTCCCGTTCAGTATTTCTTCTTTGCCTCGCAAGTGTCGCCCTAACGGTCTCAGCGCAAGACAAAACCATCCAAATGGCCTCGACGACCTCCACTGAGCAATCGGGCCTCTTCGCGCACCTGCTGCCAAAATTCCAGGCCGCCACTGGTA
>JAYNJA010000423.1:0-1537 GCA_038109705.1 Thalassolituus sp.
AAATTTGTCACTATCTGGCCTGATCTCAAAGCTTATTCCAGAGAGAGTCGAAATCATCTTCCAGTAATCCATCCGGAGTACTGGAAACCGTCGATTTCTGGTTGGCAGTCACGCCGGCAGTGCGGAACTGGAACTGACTGAAGCTGCTCGTCGATACCAGACTTTTGCTCAGTTGGTAGCGGCCGTTAAGTTCGTCATGCATCAGCTCAATTTTGTTGCCGGTGCGGAAAGGCACACGGGGTAACAGGAGAGTGGCAGGCTGCGCGATTGCTTTAATCGCCGGTAGAACAAGGGCACGCATCTGAGGACCGTTGCTACCGGTTTTCTGTAACAGGCGGGCAATAGCGACTTCTGCTTTTGGAGCCAGCAGTTCGACGCCGAGCTGGGTACCCTGGTTGCGCAGGTGACGAATCCAGCGGATAACGCCAACTGACCAATGACGTACGCCATTTTCCTGGATACCTATCAGTTCGCCGGCCTGAATCGAAGAAGGAACCTCACCCTGCCAGTGCAGGCAATATCCGCCTGGGCTGCTGTTGATCAGCGCCACCCGATAGCTGTTGTAACGGGTCTTTGGCTGGTTTGCTTCTTCTTCTTCGGCCTGATGACGATTGATGAACTCAATCGCGTCAATGTTCAGGTCTTTGTTTTCTGGCATACGCGAGCCGCCGGCATCGAAAGCATCCGCCCAGACGTCATCGCTTATTACGCTACCGGTATCAACGCTGCGTCCGTAGCCATTTTCAACTGGCTTCATCTTAAGTGAAACCTGATCGAAGTCACGCTTGCCTGCAGTGTAGTAGTGCATCGCTGACAGGCCTACACAGACACTTAACTGTCCTTCAATAGGCACCCGTCGGAAGGAGCGCTGCCAGTGGATACCCCAGGACTGAATAGTATGAGCAAGCAGGTTCTCAGATGTTTTATCTGGCACTGTGATTGAAGAATCTGACTGAGACGCAGAATAAGCCTTCAGGGCCTGAACGAGGTGTTGGCGATACTGTCCTGGGCGGTCCCGGTGCATATTAATAATAAACAGCGCCGATTCGTCATCCGCTTCAGTCAGTTCCGCGTGATGCGTCCAGTATTCACAGATCTCGTACAAGTGAGCGAGATCCTGTTGGCGAAGATTGCTGGGCTTTGCTGTGCCTAGCAGATGTATGCGTACGAAGGCATCGCGGATGTTCGATTTGTGTACGTAACGCGCCTGCTGATCTTCGATCTGGAGATTTTCAAGACGACGAGCTTCCGCCATCAGATACAGCTGATTAACGTCCAGCCAGGTACGGTCAGGAGCCTGAAAGTAGAGCTGATAGGAGCGTAGAATGATCTGTCCGCTGTCGCTGATCGCACGATGAATCGCTGGTGCCAGAAAACGTGGAGGCTTATCACCAGCTCCCAGCTGATCGACGCTGTGGGCGACAACCATTTTATAGCCCGTGGCCAGGTAGCCTTGCAGGGCCTGGCTGAGGTTAGCAATTTTCAGTTGTTTGTCGTTGAGGGAAACAGACGACTGCAGAAAATGCTTATTCAGTAC
>JAYNJA010000424.1:0-1528 GCA_038109705.1 Thalassolituus sp.
CAGCTCAATGCACTCACTGCACAGCTGTTAAACCGCCTGATGCCCGGTACCGAAGCCCTCAGCAATCCGGCCTCGGGCCACCTCAAAAACCTGTTACATGTGCTGCCAGCCTCTGGCCAACTGGCAACCCCAGAGGGGCTAAGAGCAGCTATTGCCAATTCGCCACTCAATTATGAACATCAGTTGCAGAGCAGCTTAAAGCCTTCGCTACATACGCAGGTGGGTTCGCAGTCGCTAGCCGGTGCTCAATCACTAGCCGAAACTGATTCAAACCAGAAAGACGGCATCAGCCAACTGTTCAGAAGTTTATGGGCAAATACAAAAGGCAATATAACGACTGAAACCCAGGCTAATGGACTGAAAGAGGCGATACAGGCGCTGACCAACAGACAACAAACACCGCTCCCGACAACGCCCACGACAACGTCGCCGACATCGCAGCGACTTACGACAGCAATGAGCGGAAGCACTCTGTCATCAGCCGGCCAGGCAGATATCAGCCCGTTAAATAGGGACCCGGCAAAGACCTTAAGCGGCAATCTGAAGTTGGTACTCCTTAGCTTACTGACCGGTATTCCCGGAGACCCCCGAACAACAGTGCCGGCAGCGGCCACAACATCCTCCACGATGTCTGCCGCAAGTCTGACAGACAGCGTGTTGTCACAACTACTGAAAGGAGCTTCCGACGCAAGCGTGAAACAGACAGGTAACAGCACTGGCGGCGCTCATAAGCTACCACCACTCATTGCTTTCCTCGCTAACGCCGGCATCACCGATACCGCTGAAGTCCGAGATACCATAAACCTGTTGCGCAGCATGTTGAGTCAGACAGAATCCGAGCAGGTGCGGATGATTCAGAACCAGGACACCTCTCAGTTCCAGACCCCCTTACTATGGCGCGAAGGTGAAGCCATTCGTCAAGGGCTGATGACCCTGTCACATGACGCTGAAGGCAATCAGAACGCCGCTGAGGCGGAGAAAAACAAACGCAGCCGCTGGCAGATCACTCTTCACTTTGATCTGGCCAAAAGCGGCCCACTGGATGTCGAACTGGATCTTTGCCCACCACAGATGTCAGCAACCTTCTGGTCAGAAAACAGTGCTGCACTGGCAGATATCAATCAGACACTCAAGCCGCTGCGAGAGCGCCTGCGTGAACTTGGGGCAGACGTCAGCGAATTGCGGGCCCGACACGGTCGCAAAGAACCGGGCCAACAACCTGTCGTTCGACATTCACTGGTGGACATTCACACATGAGCATTCCTGAGCATCTTCTGAATACAACCGAGGCTGTCGCTCTCTACTACGATGGTGAGACTACACCGCACATAAGTGCGCACGGTCAGGACGAACTGGCACAAGCGATTGTCGCCTTGGCAATCGCAAACGATATTCCGGTATATGAAAACGCCGAATTAGTGCGCTGGCTGGGGCAGTTAGATATAGGTGAAGAGATTCCCGAGCAACTTTATCGCATCGTTGCTGAGATTCTGGCGTTTGTTTACCGCCTTGAGGATCGCCTCCCCGG